>NZ_CEZFMW010000026.1:0-32479 GCF_982993085.1 Thalassobacter sp.
CTCGGGCGAGTTGAACGTGCGGATTAGCCAGTTTGCTGCTGATTTTGTAAAGAATTTGCCACATTACATGGGCAATGATGACCGCGTGCCAGACCTGTCCATTCGGTCGTTCGGATACATGTACTTGGCAGACAACGAAGGCTTTGCTGATGTCTTGCGCGAAAGCCAAGCAGTGCAGCTTAAGGCAGGCGCCGCGACCCAGTTGATGACGCCAGAGCAGATCAAGGCGGCTTATCCATTCTACAACGTGGACGACATCGTGCTGGGATCTATCAATTTGGTGGACGAAGGCCTTTGGGACGCGACAGCAGTGTTTGACTGGTGGCGAAAATCAGCGCGTGAACGCGGCGTGGAATACATTGAAAACGAAGTCGTCGGGATCACTAAAAGCGCAAGTGGCACCCGCGTTGAGAGTGTGACGTTGAAATCAGGTGAAGTGGTTGCCTGTGGGCAGCTGTTGAATGCCTCTGGTCCACGTGCTGCGCGCACGGCGCAGATGGCAGGGATCAACGTGCCGGTTGAGCCGCGCAAGCGATATTCCTGGATATTCTCTGCCGAAACGCCGCTTGACCGTGATCTGCCTCTCACGATTGATCCATCGGGCGTTCACGTGCGTGAAAACGGTGGTGGCACTTATCAATGTGGTGGTCATTCTGACGTCGATCCTGCCGTGGATTATGATGATTTTGCGATGGATCACAGCATGTGGGAAAACCACGTCTGGCCGATCCTTGCCACGCGTATTCCCCAGTTTGAGGCTATCAAGGTCCAATCCGAATGGGGCGGGCACTATGCGATGAACACATTTGACCACAACGCGATACTTGGGCCGCATTCGGAAGTTGAGAACTTCTATTTCCTGAACGGATTTTCTGGTCACGGGCTTCAGCAATCGCCTGCAATGGGTCGCGGCACAGCCGAGATCATGGTGCATGGGGCCTACAAAACGCTCGACATGACACAATTCCATTTTGACCGTATCGCCGCGAACCGCCCGATCATCGAAAAGGCAATCATCTGATGAAACTGGCAACAAATGCCTTCGCCCAAGCGTTGAAGGCTGGAAAAAAACAAGTTGGTCTGTGGATCAGCCTAAGCAGCAATTTTGTCGCCGAGGTGACAGCGCCTGCTGGCTACGATTGGGCACTTATCGACATGGAGCACAGCCCCAACGATTATTTCAGCGTCCTGGGGCAGCTGCAGGTCTTTGCCGCCAGTAACACCACGGCCATTGTACGGGCGGACTGGAACGACACTGTGATTGTGAAACGCCTGCTGGATTTGGGCGCGCCGGGCATTCTATTTCCGATGATCCAATCCGTTGAGGAAGCACAAAGCGCCGTGGCCGCCACCCGTTATCCACCCCACGGCGTACGCGGGGTGTCAGGTGCGACGCGGGCGACCAAATTTGGGCGGGTGACTGATTATGTGGACCGGATTGAGGATGAGACGGCCGTCTTGTTGCAGCTCGAAACGCGCCATGCCGTCGAACAAGCAGAGGCAATTGCAGATGTGGACGGGATCAGCGGCATCTTTTTTGGCCCCGCTGATATCGCCGCAGACATTGGTAAAGTTGGCAAGCCGATGGACCCTGAAGTTTGGGCGCTCATCAAACCTGCTGCACAAAAACTGATGGCCAAAGGGGTGCCTGTGGGCACGTTGGTTCTTGATCCAGCCTTTGCGACTGAACTGCTCAACGAAGGGTTCTCCTTTGTTGCTTGCGGCACAGATGCCAGCCTGCTTGCGAAGGCGTCTGATCAATTGCTTGCGACAGTAAAAGGGGGGCTGTCGTGAAATTTGCATCTTCTCGCCTAGATCCGGTACAACCCTCGGCCTCTGCTTGGGTCAGTCAGGCTGCCAAAGACGCAAAGGCCCGCGGCGAGGACGTGATTGACCTTGGACTTGGCGAGCCCGATTTCGACACACCTGCCCATATCGTGGAGGCAGCCCATCAGGCTGCACTGCGCGGGGAAACCCGCTACCCTCCGACGAATGGTACGCTGGAAATGCGCCAGGCTGTCGTAGACAAACTCGCTCGCGAAAACGCGCTTACCTATGCAGTCGACGAAGTCATTGTTTCCAACGGGGCCAAGCAGGTCCTTTTCAACGCCATGATGGCAACGCTGGAAGATGGCGACGAAGTTCTGATGTGCGCGCCATATTTTGGGCAATACAAAGACATCGTTCTGATCCTTGGTGGCGAGGCTGTCGCGCTCAAATGCCCTGCCGAGAATGGTTTCCGCCTAACACCTGCGCAGCTTGAGGCGGCCATCACACCAAAGACCCGTTGGATCATGTTGAACCTGCCATCAAATCCGGCGGGCGCCGTTTATTCCGACGATGATCTGCGCGACTTGGGTGCGGTGCTGGAACGTCATCCTAATGTGCTGATCCTCTCGGACGAAATTTATGAGCATATCTTATTTGATGGCCGTAAATTCCTGTCCTTTGCCGCCGCGAACCCAGCGCTGAAAGAACGAACATTGACGGTCAACGGGGTGTCAAAAGCCTATGCGATGACGGGCTGGCGCATTGGTTATGGCGCAGGTCCAAAGCCGCTTATCGCTGCGATGACCAAGGTGCAAAGCCAGATTTGCTCGGGTGCTTGCGCAATTGCGCAAGGAGCAGCTGCTGCGGCTTTGAACGGCCCACAAGACGAGGTGCGCGCCTTTTGTGAGGCGTTCGAGACACGTCGCAATCTGGTCGTTGATCGGATCGCAGAAATAGACGGCCTGACGCTCGATCCTCCAGGGGGCGCATTCTATGGTCTGATCGGTTGTGCTGGGCTTATCGGCGCGCAAACACCGAATGGCGAAACACTGGCCAATGATGCCGATGTTACAGCCTACATCCTCAACGATGCTGGTATCGCCGCTGTTCCCGGCAGCGCATATGACCTGTCCCCGTATTTTCGTATCTCAACCGCTGCATCGATCGATGTCCTCGGGCACGCGATGGACCGTATCGCGACCTCTGTTGCGAAACTTCAAAGAAAGACCTGACCCATGAAAAAACTTGTCCTCACAGGTGCCGCAGGGCGTCTTGGTTCCTATCTGCGCGAACCCATGTCCAAGATGTGCGATGAACTGGTTTCGACCGATATCGTGGATGATATCGGTGCGCTTTATGAGGGTGAAACCTATGCAAAGGGTGATCTGGCCAGCCTCGATGACATGATGCGCGTGCTGGACGGCGCGGACATGGTTGTTCACATGGGGGCCTATGCCGATGAGGGGCCGTTTGAAAAGCTGCTCGGGCCGAACTTTGTCGGGGCCTACAACATTTGGGAAGCCGCCTATCAGCGGGGCCTGAAGCGCGTGGTTTACGGCAGCTCTATTCACGCAGTTGGGATGCATCCCAAGACAGATTTCATAGACACCGAAGTGCGCCACCGCCCTGATACGTTTTATGGGTTGGCCAAGTGTTTTGCTGAAGACCTCGGTTCACTGTACTGGGACAAACGCGGCCTTGAGAGTGTCCACATGCGCATCCTGTCGTGCGCCCAAGTCACCAACGCCCGGGCATTGGGATCGTGGTTGTCTTACGATGATCTGATCCAACTTGTGCAACGCTCAATCGAAACACCCGTAACAGGCTTTAGTGTTGTCTATGGGGTGTCGAACAATGACCGCGCGCCCGTAGATAATGCGAAAGCCAGCTTCCTTGGCTATCGCCCAAACGACAATGCAGAGCATTTCGCCAAAGCGATCTTAGCGGAAACCGAACCGATGGACAGCCAAGACCCCGGCAATATGTGCCATGGCGGACCCTTCGCAGCTGTCGAACTAGGGAACAGTGGCGTGGCCACTATGAATATCATCGATGACACCAAGAAAACCTGAATAGGAGAGTCACAATGTCAGACGTGAAAGTAGCGCTGATCACAGCTGGTGGATCTGGCATGGGCGCAGACAGCGCGCGGGCACTTGCCGCTGATGGGTTTAAGGTGGGCATTCTGTCCTCGTCGGGGAAGGGCGAGGCATTGGCCCAAGAACTTGGCGGTGTTGGTGTAACTGGCACGAATAAGTCTGAGGCGGACCTGCAAAAGCTGGTGGATGCCGCGATGGATCACTGGGGCCGCATCGACGTTTTGGTGAACTCTGCAGGTCACGGCCCGCGCGCCCCGATCTTGGAGCTAACAGATGAAGACTGGCACGAGGGGATGGAGGTGTATTTCCTCAACGTCGCACGCTCAACGCGTCTGGTGACGCCGATTATGCAAAAGCAAGGTGGTGGCGCGATCATTAACATCTCGACCTTTGCTGCTTTTGAGCCCAACCCAGTTTTCCCAACGTCTGGCGTTATGCGCGCAGGGCTGGCTGCCTACAGCAAACTCTTCGCGGACAAATACGCCGCCGAAAACATCCGCATGAACAATGTCCTGCCAGGTTTCATCGACAGCCTGCCCGAAAAGGAAGAGTTCCGTTCTATGATCCCAATGGGTCGCTACGGCAATTCCTTGCACGAAATTGCAAGTGTTGTGGCTTTTCTCGCCTCAGACGGCGGTGCCTACATCACCGGCCAAAACATCAGAGTGGATGGCGGCATCACGCGGTCTGTCTAAGCCCCTATTTTTGCCTCCTTTGGAAAAGATCACATGACCAACATCTCGCATTTTATCAACAACGCTCACTTCGCAGGGTCCTCTGATCGGACACAACCTGTTTTCAACCCTGCAACCGGCATGTCGGAAAAGACTGTCGCTTTGGCATCGGTCGCAGACGTTGACGCTGCTGTGTCAGCCGCAAAAACGGCCTGGCCTGCGTGGTCAAAAATGCCCGCGCTACGGCGTGCGCGCATTTTGGACAGATTCAAGATGATACTGTGGGATCGTGCTGATCAATTGGCCGAGGTCATCTCCTCTGAGCATGGTAAAACGCATGATGATGCCTTGGGCGAAGTGACACGTGGGCTTGAGGTGGTCGAATTCGCGACCTCCGCCCCTAGTTTCATGAAAGGTGAATTTAGCGAGAACGTTGGAAGCGGTGTCGATAGTCACATGATCCGTCAATCACTTGGGGTTTGTGTCGGGATCACACCGTTTAATTTCCCTGTTATGGTTCCATGCTGGATGTTCCCTGTGGCGCTGGCGACGGGGAATACCTTCATTCTCAAGCCATCCGAGCGTGATCCATCTGCTGCACTACTGATCGGTGAATGGCTGGCAGAGGCAGGCCTGCCAGAGGGTGTGTTTAATATCGTGCAAGGCGATAAAGTCGCGGTTGATGCCTTGTTGAACCACGATGATGTCAAAGCCGTTAGCTTTGTAGGCTCTACCCCGATTGCAAAGTATATTTACGAAACGGGCACATCCAACGGCAAGCGCGTGCAGGCCTTAGGTGGTGCGAAAAACCATATGGTGATCATGCCTGATGCTGATCTCGACATGGCTGCGAACGCGCTAATGGGTGCGGCGTTTGGGTCTGCGGGTGAACGCTGCATGGCGATTTCGGTTGCAGTTCCTGTGACAGATGCGGTTGCGGATGCTTTGGTGGCCAAACTCGCCCCTCAAATCGAAGCGCTAAAGATTGGGCCGGCATCGGATAACTCATCTGAAATGGGGCCTCTGATTACTGCTCGACACTTGGAAAAGGTCCGCGATTATATCGATAGCGCTGAGACGCAGGGTGCCAAAATGGTGGTAGATGGCCGCACCTTCAGGCAGGATAAACAGGGCTATCAAGACGGATACTTCATCGGCGGTACATTGTTAGACAATGTCACTGAAGACATGACGGCGTACCGCGACGAGATCTTCGGGCCTGTATTGTCTATCGTTCGAAAACCATCGTACCGAGAAGCCGTCGACCTCATTCATGGGCACGAATATGCCAATGGAACTGCGATATTTACGCGGGACGGCGATGTTGCGCGCAACTTCAGTCAGGACATTGAGGTCGGTATGGTAGGCGTTAACGTTCCCATTCCGGTTCCAATGGCATTCCACAGCTTTGGTGGGTGGAAGGCCTCAATCTTTGGGGACCATCATATGCATGGGATGGAAGGAGTGCGTTTCTTTACCCGCATCAAGACGACGACAACACGGTGGCCTTCGGGTATGCGATCTGACCCTGAGTTTGTGATGCCAAATTTGGGTTAACTGTGCGTCAACCAATCAATGATTAAATCGCCGCGAAAGCCGAGATCCTTGGGAGGCATTTATTCGTTTGATGTGCTGTGCTTTTTAAAGAGGAAAGCCAGATGTTTTACAAACGCGCAAGCCTAAACTTGGGGTGCAAATCCCATACAATGGAACAAGATAGGCTCCAAGAGTGCGGCGCGACCGCATCCTTTGTCAAAAGGATGCTTATCTGTCTTCGGTCTCGGCAATAGTTAAAAGGAGCTGCTCCGCTATTGTATGGCTGCAATCAAATTGAAACAGCGCACCCTTTATCTGAATCTCAAGCGTTTCGTTTTAGTTGTAGTTCACAGAGTCGAGCTGTCGTGTCGCGGCGCAGTGGTGTTACAATTTGCGTTGTTGCCGCAACATTTTGCTGCGAGCGCGCGCAGCACAAAAACTGAATTCACACATTGGGCTCTGCACGGCCATTTGCTGCGTTTGCAAATCGACCAAACTGGGTCGCAGTCCCGAGTGTCCGCTTTCTTCAAGTTGTCAAATTCTGTTCGCACCCGCAGCGAAAGGCCGCTTCCCGCCCTTCGCGATAGATGCTGCTGATTTGAATGGGTCGCCTTGGGCGGCCTTTTTCTTTTGTTTTGTGCGGATTGGCGTTGCTTGTCAGTGGGGGTGAATTTCTCTCGATCACGTCCGTCTCATGTCCACTACATGCTTTCACCCGATCGCAGCTCATGCTCAATTCACATTTCAATATTTGGTATTCCAAAATATTGAATGCTATGATATCCGCCACGTAAGGCGCAGAAAGCGTCGAATGCATGGGAGAAAATTATGAAGAAACTTTTGGCTTTGGCATCTGCCGCAGCGCTCCTCGGTGGTGAGGTTCTCGCTGAAGAATATCCAACAAAAACAATCGAAGTGATTACCCACGCCGGGAACGGTGGCGGTACCGACGTAACCACGCGGATGATGATGATCCGTGCACGCCGCGAGCTTGGCACCGACATGGTCGTGGTCAACAAGCGAGGGGGCGGTGGCGCCACTGCTATGGACTATTACCTGACCCAAGAGCCTGATGGTCATAGCATTCTGACATTCACCATTGGCCATTCTGCGACTGTGGCGTTGGGTAAAACCGAAATGACGCTGGATGATGTTCGGCCAATTGCCCGCGGCACGGACGACCCGCAAATTCTGATGACGCGTTGTGGCGTCTACGATAGCGCTGAGGCGTTTGTTGCTGCCCAAAAGGATGAACCACTCACTTACGGCACGACCCACCTTGGTGGTATTGATGATGTGTCCGCCTTTATGTTCGCCCGCCGTGGTGAATTGGCTACGCCCAAGATCATCCCCTTCGATGGCGGCGGTGAGCTGGCAACACAACTGGTTGCTGGTGCTGTTGATGTCGCTGTCCTGAACCTGGCAGAGGCCGGTTCGCAGATTTCTGCGGGCGATATTTGTCCAATTGTTGTGCTTGCGCCCGAACGGATGAGCGGCCTGCCAGACGTCTCGACAGCCCAAGAGCTTGGGATTGATGCGAACTTCTCCACGGTACGTGGCTTTGTTGTGCACGCCGATACACCGGATGCGGTGGCTGAAAAGATTGAAGCCTCGTTGATGAATGCAATGGGCCACACAGTTTATCAGGGTTTCCTGACGTCGGTCGGTCTAGATGCGAACTCGGTTGCAGGATCTGAGGTCTGGGGCAACCAGCTGACTTCGATGCAAGCTGATATGGATGCCGCCCTGCGTGAGCTGGGCTTCATCGAATAAGCACTCGGACGATACGGCCGACCTGCAACGTGCTGCGTTGCAGGTCGGTTTGATGCCTCTCCTTTTTCTAGGATTACATCCATGACCCGCTATGCGGTGCCCTGCGGCACGATCGCCTTTTGCCTAATTGCATATTGGCTCAGCACCCAGTTTGACCGTGTTCCGCCGATCTTGCTGCGCGGTATGCAGCCCGAAGACTTTCCTCAGATGGTGCTGATCCTAATCATCGCCCTGTCTGTTCTGGTGATGATCTTTGACAAGCCGATTGAACATGAAGCAGTCGGTTTGAACGTTTGGCGCAGCATTGGTCTGTTTGTTGTCTTTTCGCTGGTGGCTCAGATCGACCTGTTCTTGGGGTTGGGCGTCTTTGCAGGAGGGCTCGCTTGGCTTTGGGGCGAACGGCGCCTTTGGAGCATCGGATTGGTCGCCATTGTTAGCCCGACACTCGTGTTTTTTCTCTTTGATTTGGTGTTCCGGATCCGCTTTCCGCGCGGTGTCCTGACGAACCTCTGGTACGGATAACCCACATGGAACCGCTTATTGCCGGACTTCTTGCACTGATGGACCCGCAACTGCTTGTGTTGCTTTTTGCGGCGACGCTGGCGGGGGTCATCATCGGGTCACTGCCGGGGTTGAACGCCACAACCGGTGCCGCTCTTTTGCTGCCCTTCACAATCACAATGGAGCCGATCCCCGCGATTGCTATCCTGACGACGATCTACTGCGCCGCCACTTTCGCCGGCGCGATCACCGCGATCTTGATCAACACACCCGGCACATCCGCAAGTGCTACGACCTGCTTGGATGGTTTTCCTTTGGCCCAACGCGGTGAGGCGGGCAGGGCGCTGGGCATGGCGACTGTTTCATCGACGATTGGTGGGATTATCTCTGTCTTTTGTCTGATGCTCGCCGCGCCGTTGTTGGCGCGCATGGCGTACAACTTTGCTCCGCCAGAATACTTTGCTCTGACGGTTTTTGGGATTTCGATGCTGGCCACAATCGGCGACGGCACCCCGCTCAAAAACATTATTGCAGGGTGCATCGGCATTTTGTTGGCAACGGTGGGCAAGGATCTTTTGACCACGGTTGAACGCTTTACATTCGGGTTCAATGAACTGTCCGAAGGGATCGGCTTTGTGCCGGTCATGATCGGCATATTCGGGATATCCGAGCTATTGGTGCAGGCTGAACGGCTGAGCGTTGAGCGGCGTCAAATCTTGCTCAAAGCGATCAAGCTGCCGTCTCGCGCGGACTATCGCAAAGTCTGGAAAACCATTCTGTGCAGTTCGGGCATTGGCACGTTTATCGGTATCTTGCCCGCAGAGGGCGCGACTGTCGCCTCGATGATTGGCTATAATGAGGCGCGGCGTTGGTCCAAAACCCCCGAGGAATTCGGCAAAGGCGCGATAGAGGGCATCGCCGGTTCGGAGGCTGCGAACAACTCAGCCACCGGAGGGGCAATGGTGCCCACTTTGGCCCTAGGCATTCCAGGCAGCCCGACGGCCGCCGTTATCCTTGCGGGCCTTATGGTCCATGGGCTTCAGCCGGGACCGACTATGTTCACTGAGCAGGCCGAATTTGCCTATGCGATCTTTTGGTCCATGCTGTTGGTGAACATCATGTTTATCTTTGTCGGGCTTTTCGGCGCCAAGCTATTTGCACGGGTCACCTTTGTTCCGGTGCAGATTCTCTGGCCTATTGTGTTCACGTTCTCGATCGTCGGGGCTTATGCTCTCGATCAGTCGATGTTGGATGTGTACATCGCGATCGGCTCAGGCGTGATCGGCTACTTCATGCGTCGTTTTGGTTATTCGGTTGTGCCTTTGGCCATCGGATTGATCCTTGGAGGGATGCTAGAAAAACGTCTGGGCCAATCGCTGATCATGCTCGATGACCAATGGTGGCTGATGTTCACCCGTCCCCTGACATTGCTGTTTTTCGTTCTAACCATACTCGCGTTGTTCGGGCCCCATTTCTGGCGCCTGTTTCGTCAGCGCGATCCACTTCATTCCACGGGAGAATAACCCATGACCAAAATAAAATCGATCCGCACCCGTGTCTGGAATTGGACAGGCCCGACGGTCCCGCCGCAAGGCAACTTCTGCACTAACGCCTCTGATGCGCTGGGCATGAAGGGTGATGCGATGGAATCGTTCCGCTTTCACCAATGGCTTACCTGTGAGGTCGAAGCCGATGATGGTACGATTGGCATCGGCAACGCAGCTCTTGCGCCTTCGGTGACCAAGAAGGCGATTGATGATTGGTATGCTCCGCTGGTCGTGGGCGAGGATCCGTTCGACTATGCCTACATCTGGGAAAAGATGTACCGGCGCACCCAAGCATGGGGCCGCAAAGGTGTGGGCATGACCGCGATGTCGGCTATTGATATCGCGATCTGGGATTTGATGGGCAAGCTCGTCGATAAGCCGGTGTTCAAGCTGCTGGGCGGGCGCACCAAAGAGGAAATCCCGGTCTATTATTCCAAGCTTTATTCCGGCCCCATCGATGTGATGCAGGCCGAGGCCGAAGAGGCGATGAAGGCGGGATACCAAGCGTTCAAGATGCGGTTTGGCTGGGGTCCACGGGACGGCATGGCGGGCATGCGCGAGAACCTTAAGCGGATCGAATGCGTGCGCGAGGTTATTGGCTACGACAAAGACTTGATGGCAGATGCCTACATGGGCTGGAACCTTGACTACACCAAGCGCATGCTGCCCAAGCTGGCCCCGTTTGAGCTACGCTGGCTGGAAGAGCCGGTCATTGGCGACGATACCACTGGCTACGCGGAACTGAACGCCATGAACATCGTGCCGATTTCTGGCGGTGAGCATGAGTTTTCTGTCATGGGTTGTAAGAACCTGTTGCAGACCAATGCCGTGAGTGTATTGCAGTACGACACAAACCGCGTGGGCGGGATCACGGCCGCCCAAAAAATCAATGCGATCGCCGAGGCACATCAGGTGCCCGTCATCCCGCATGCCGGCCAAATGCACAATTATCACGTCACTATGGCCAACACGAACTGCCCAATGTCTGAATATTTCCCGGTTTTCGATGTCGAAGTCGGCAACGAGCTGTTCTATTACATCTTTGAAGGTGATGCAGAGGCGCAGGATGGTTTCTTGCAACTGGACGAAGAAAAGCCGGGTCTTGGGATCACGATCACTGACAAATATCTGGAACACTTCGAGATCACTGAATGAGCATTTATACCGGTATATGGCCCGTCGCGCCGACCCCGTTTCACGACGATGGCACCCCCGATCTGGAGGGTATGAAGCGTGTCCTTGATTGCCTGATCGACCAAGGCGCGGACGGGATTTGCATCCTTGCCAACTTTTCAGAGCAGTTTCTGATCTCGGACGCTGAGCGCGAGGTGTTGGCGCGGCTGAGTGTTGAGCATATCGCGGGCCGCGTGCCGGTGATCATCACGATCAGCCACTATGCCACTCAGATCGCCGTAGAGCGTGCGCGCTTTGCCAAGGATTTGGGTGCGGACATCGTGATGATGATGCCGCCCTACCATGGGGCCTTGCTGAAAGGCACGCCTGAACAAAGCTTTGAGCAGTTCGCAGCCGTGGGCGAGGTCGGTATCCCGATTATGGTTCAGGACGCACCTTTGTCAGGTGTGGATCTGCCGGTGTCGCTTTTGGTGCGTATGGCGCGCGAGATTGAAGCCGTGAAGCTATTCAAGATCGAATGCCCTCGGGCGGCTAACAAAATCCGCGCCCTAATCGCGAAAGGCGGCGATGCGATTGAGGCACCGTTCGATGGCGAAGAGGCGATTACCCTTCTGGCTGATCTCGACGCTGGTGCGACTGGTTCAATGACCAGTGGGATGATTGTGGATCAGATCAAACCGGTCATCACTAAATATCACGCAGGCGATATGTCGGGCGCGACCGAGGCGTACGGCCGCGTTGCGATGGCAATTAACCACGAAAACCGGCAATGCGGTTGGCAATCGTGCAAGGCTGCGATGGTTGAAGGGCGCGTAATTAAATCTGAGTTCTGTCGCCATCCGATCCCGCCGTTGCACCCGGATATACGGTCGCGGATGATTGACCTGTTGCGGCCGCTTGATCCGCTCGTTCTGCGGTGGGGGAAATAGTATGAAAGATCCCGCCTGGAGAGATGAACTTCGTGACTTTGCTGATCTCAAGCCGCGCAAGTCGCTGGCCTCTGAGGCGGCGGATAACTTGCGTGAGTTCATCATGCTGGGCAAATTGGCGCCGGGCATGCCGGTGCGGGAACGTGACTTGGCTGAGGCATTCGGGATCAGCCGGACACCCCTGAAAGAGGCGCTGCGCATTCTTGAGGGGGAGGGGTTGATCGCTTACGGGCCGACCCGCCGCCCAAGCGTCGCGGACCCTTCGCTTGATGAAATCAACGATTGGCTGCGTGTCCAGGGCGCGCTTGAGGCTTTGGCGGGTGAGTTGGCCTGTGCGCACGCCAGCGACGCTGATTTGGCCGAAATTGAGCGGATCAATGCCTCCATCAAGGAGGCGCGCAACTCCGAAGGCAAGCTGGAGGCGTTCCGGCGTGATATGGCATTTCACGAAGCCATCGTGGCGGCCGCCAACAATGCCGCCTTGGCGGAAACCCATGCGACCTATAACGCCCGGCTGTGGCGTGTGCGGTTCTTGTCGTCACAACGCGATGCGGGTCGCGATGCAACCCGGCAGGAGCATTTGGATATCGTGCAGGCCCTAAAAGCTCGCGATCCGGTTGCTGCGCGCCGTGCTCTGAAGTTGCACTTGCAGACGGCTGAGAAAAACATCGCTGCGTCAATCACAGAAATTCAATCTGAAAAAGAGGCCAAATGATGCGCCCCAAACTTGCTATCGTCCCCGGTGACCCGTCTGGAATTGGTCCTGAATTGATCGCCAAGCTGCTGTCCGAGGACGGCGTGCGTGAGGCCGCAGATATCATTTTGGTCGGGGATGCCCATCTTTGGCAGCGCGGGGCTGAACAAGCTGGTGTTGAAGTGACGCTGAATACGATTGAGGAGGACGCAATCGATGGCTTTGAGGGGCTTGCGCACCTTGATTTGACAACGGTTGATCCCGATCAGGTCCAAGTGGCGGCAGTGACCGTGGCTGGCGGCACGACATCCCTCAGATGTTTGGATAAGGCGCTAGATTTGGCGCAGGCGGGTCGTGTGGATGGCGTGTTGTTCGCGCCCTTTAACAAGGCTGCGATGACCTCTGCTGGACTGAACGCTGAAGATGAGCATCGCTATATGGCGCGGTACCTGGGCTTCACTGGCTATCATTCGGAGATCAACGTGTTGGACGATCTGATGACCACACGTGTGACCAGCCATATTGGGCTAAAAGATGTTGCGGGCAACATTGACGGTCCGGGTATTCAGCGCGCAATTGAGTTGGCACATGCTACGCTCGCGCGCTCCGGCAAAGCACGGCCGCATGTCGCGGTAGCCGCGTTGAACCCCCATGCCGGGGATAACGGTAAGTTCGGCACCGAAGAGATTGATATCATCGAACCCGTGGTCCGGGCCTGTCAGGATCGGCAGATGAACGTGACCGGCCCTTGGCCATCCGACACCGTCTTTCTCAAGGCCAAACGGGGTGAGGTGGACGCAGTGGTCACGATGTACCACGATCAGGGTCAGATCGCGATTAAACTGATGGGGTTCGACAGGGGGGTGACTGTGGCCGGTGGTTTGCCCATTCCGGTTGCCACGCCCGCCCACGGCACCGCGTTTGACATCGCAGGCCAAGGCATTGCGAATGTGAGCGCTACGCGCCAAGCCTTTGATCTGCTGGTTCGCATGGCCACAACGGCAAAGACCGAAGCCGCCTTATGACGTTGCCGTCTATAGGCTTTATCGGTGTCGGACTGATGGGTGCCGGCATGGCGTCTTGCCTGTTGGCGGCGGGGCATCCGCTTGCGGTGCTGCCCCATACAAACCGGTCACCGATTGAGGACTTATTGGCGAAGGGTGCGATTGAAGCTGCAAATGCGCTGGAATTGCTGCGGGGCTGCGACGTGTTAATGACATGTGTGCCGAACGCTGATGTAATCGCAGATTTGGCGGATGAATTGGTCCGTCACTTTGCCGCGGGGCAAATGTGGATCGACACGAGCACATCCCGGCCTGAAACCAGTGCGCAGTTGGCGCGTGATCTGTCGGCGCAGGGCGCAGTTTTTGCAGACGCCCCGTTAACTGGCGGGCCGCAGCAGGCGCGTGAAGGCACGCTTGCATCGCTTGTTGGGTGCGACGCTGCGTATTTTTCAGCGGTAGAGGCCATTGTTGGCGTCTATTCAAAAACCACACGCCGTTTTGGTGATGCTGGCACCGGGCATGCCGCAAAGCTTTTGAACAATTTCGTCACACAGGGCACCATCATGCTATTGGCGGACGCATTCCAGTGTGCCGCGAAAATGAACGTTGATGCCCGCGCACTTTATGACATCATGATGAGCGGGGCTGCCCGTTCCGGCACACTGCAAAAGGCCGTTGGCCCTGCACTAGACGGCAACTACGACGGCGCGCAGTTTACCATAATCAACGCGGCCAAGGACTTGCGGTATGCCCGTGATTTGATCGAACACGTGGCACCCTCTCGGACGGCCTTGGCGGAGCTGTTGGCTGATCGATTTGCAACGCTGGTCTCGGATGGTCGCGGTGATCGTTTCGTCAGCACCATGCTGGCACCCGAAGACCCCTAATTCTGGCGCGCCAGATCGCGCCTTACAGTTGAAACCTACAAGGAAACGGATACCCAAGATGAGCTTTAAGCCCCATGGAAAACATCTGATTGCTGGCGAATGGGTCGCGAGTGACCGGACCTTTGCATCTGACCCGGCGCATGGTCCGGCGCATGAATATTCAGTCGGAACACCCGATTTGGTGGCACAAGCTTGCGAAGCTGCCGAAGAGGCGTTTTGGTCCTTTGGCTACTGTTCCCGCGAAGACCGCGCCGCATTTCTGAACGCAATTGCCGATGAAATCGAAGCCCGGGGTGAAGCAATTACAGAAATTGGTACGCAGGAAACCGGTCTGCCGGAGGCACGTCTTCAGGGAGAGCGCGGCCGCACAACGGGCCAATTGCGATTGTTCGCAGCGCACATCCTAAAGGGCGATTATCTGGACCAAGCGCATGACCCAGCACTGCCCGACCGGGCACCGCTGCCGCGCCCTGATCTAAAGCTGGTCCAGCGTCCGATCGGGCCTGTCGCCGTGTTCGGCGCATCGAACTTCCCATTGGCGTTCTCGACAGCGGGCGGTGATACAGCGGCGGCTTTGGCTGCTGGGTGTCCGGTCGTGGTCAAGGGCCATTCGGCACACCCCGGCACCGGCGAAATCGTAGCTGAAGCGATCCATGCCGCCATCCAAAAGACGGGCATGCATCCCGGTGTATTCAGCATGATCCAAGGCGGCAAGCGCGATGTCGGCACCGCGCTGGTCCAGCATCCGCTGATCCGCGCGGTTGGGTTCACCGGCTCGCTTGGTGGGGGGCGTGCTTTGTTCGATCTATGCGCCGCACGGCCAGAGCCGATCCCATTCTTTGGTGAATTGGGCTCCGTCAATCCGATGTTCATGATGCCCAAAGCTATGGAAACGCGCGGCGCTGACATGGGAACTGCATGGGCTGGCTCGCTCAGCATGGGGGCAGGGCAGTTTTGCACCAATCCCGGTATTGCGGTTGTTTTGCCGGGCGCGGACGCGTTCGTGGATGCCGCACAAAGCGCTCTGAGCGAAATGGCGGCCCAAACAATGTTGACCGACGGGATTGCGGATGCCTATCGCTGCGGTGCAGCCCGCATCGCAGAAGGCGCTGGTGTGAGCGAACTTCTCGGCACCGCCTGCGAAGGTCGCGAAGCAAAACCTTATTTGTATCAAGTATCGGCCAAAGATTGGCTGGCTGAACATGCGCTACAGGAAGAAGTGTTTGGGCCCTTGGGTATTGTTGTCGTTGCGCAAAACGCGGATGAAATGTCATCTGTCGCCAAGGCATTGCAGGGGCAGTTGACCTGTACCATCCATATGGATGAGGCCGATACGCCGATGGCAAAAAGCCTGATGCCGATCATTGAGCGCAAGGCGGGCCGTGTTTTGGTTAATGGTTTCCCCACCGGTGTTGAGGTGTCTGACACGATGGTACACGGCGGGCCTTATCCTGCGTCGACCAACTTTGGGGCGACCTCGGTCGGAACGATGTCCATTCGTCGTTTCGTGCGGCCTGTGTGTTATCAAAACATGCCGGATGCTCTCTTGCCTGACGGGTTCTAAGCCCCTTTCGCCTACTTAAATTCAAAGACTGGGCGCAGCGGTTCCATCGACGCGATGGTTCACCGCTGCGCCCTCTTTGTTGGGGGTTTTGGCATGATTTGAACGCCCCGGGATTCGGAGGCAAAATCGATCAGCTTTGCCCATCTGTGGTTGCGAGGGGTTGTCCCTTGGCTCACCGCAGGGTTGTGGATAGTTCTCAATTTTGCACGCAACGCACGGCGGGAATTCTATTAATTATCTGTTTTTAGAAATTAAAATATGTAAACTTATATAGACAGTTTACAATGTAAATAAAAAAGTACACAATTTTCCTATCGGCTGTGGCCTGAAAATGGGCTGGGCCGTGAATCCACGAGAGTGGCCATCGCATCTTGCCAAGCCGTCCTCGTGTGGGTTCCGAAACCTAAACATGGAGGAGTTTGGACATGTCCGATGATCCAGAGAAGGTCTGGCCAACCGGTCTGACCCTAAAAGAGGCAGAGGAAGTGCATAGCTACCTCATCGACGGTACCCGCGTGTTCGGGGCTATCGCGCTTTTGGCACACATTCTTGTGGCGTCTGCAACGCCTTGGCTCGGCTAAGGAAGGATAGACAATGAATAATGCAAAAATGTGGCTTGTTGTGTCCCCGTCCGTCGGGGTCCCCTTGTTTCTTGGCGCAGTTGCCGTTGGGTCGTTCGCGGTCCACGTTGCTGTCCTAAGCAACACGTCTTGGGTGTCGGATTTCTTGTCCGGTCAGCCTCTTGGCTCCGGGGATGAAATGGCGTCTGCCATGACAGTACCAAACGCGGATACCGCGAAAGTGGCCTATACAACTGATCTGGACGGCGGCGCACGTGAAGTGACCATCGTTCTTGCTGATGGCACATCGGCAAAGGCCATTCTGCAGCCCAACACAATTCGGGCTTCCGCAGATGCACCGCCTGTGATCGGCACGTTTTAGTCGATCATCCGCGCCCCGGGCGATTTCGCCTGAGGGCGCTCTCTTTTCTCTGAGCGCTTGGTTGACCGCATAAGTCAGCCGATCATCGACCCGTGGTGGTAAATGGACCCATGAAGTATCGCGCCTTTGCCCTCAACAAGCTGGCTTCTATCGCGCCGCGCTATCTCCCGTTTGTGGATGTCGCGACCAAGGATGTGCCGCTGTCACGGTTGCTGCGGCTGTCGTTGTTTCAGGTAACAGTTGGCATGGCTTTGGTTCTGTTGATGGGCACCTTGAACCGGGTGATGATTGTGGAACTAAACGTCTCGGCGGCCCTTGTGGCCGGTATGCTTGCGCTGCCGTTGCTATTTGCGCCATTTCGAACGCTGGTTGGTTTTAAATCCGATGAACATCGGTCCGCCCTTGGATGGCGGCGCGTGCCCTACATCTGGAAGGGCACGATGTACCAATTCGGCGGTTTTGCGATCATGCCCTTCGCGCTTTTGGTTCTGTCCGGGTACGGCGAGGCAGTGGATGCCCCCCGCTGGCTAGGTCTGTCGTCAGCGGCGCTGGCGTTTTTGCTGGTGGGAGCTGGGCTGCACATTGTCCAGACCGTGGGGCTGGCGCTTGCGACGGATTTGGTCAAGCAAGAAGACCACCCCAAGGTCGTGGGCCTAATGTATGTGATGCTGCTTTTGGGCATGGTCATGAGCGCGTTGATCTACGGTGCGTTGTTGGCTGACTATACCCCCGGCCGTTTGATCCAAGTGATCCAAGGCTCTGCGGTGGTGACGGTCGCGCTGAACATGATCGCGATGTGGAAGCAGGAATCTCGTGACCGATCGCGCGCTTTGCGTATGGCGCAGGCACCTAAGGCTTCATTCCGCGATGCCTGGGCGCGGTTGATCGCCTTGCCCGGTACAATGCGACTGCTGGTTGTGATTGGCCTTGGTACCTTTGGCTTTGGCATGGCGGATGTCCTGTTAGAGCCATACGGTGGCCAAGCCCTCGGGTTTTCAGTGGCAGAGACGACGCGCCTGACGGCGTTGTTCGCGGGCGGCACATTGATGGGGTTTGGTATCGCCTCACGGGCGCTGGCAATCGGGGGGGATCCCGTGCGATTGGCTGCATTTGGCGCGATGATCGGCTTGCCGGGGTTTGCCGCCATTATCCTTTCGTCGGTTCATGGCGGTGCGTTTGTCTTTTGCGTGGGCACTTTGGCCACGGGTCTTGGTGCGGGGTTGTTTGGGCACGGCACACTGACGGCTACGATCCGAAATGCCCCACCGGACCAAGTCGGCCTGTCGCTTGGCGCATGGGGCGCGGTGCAAGCGACCTGCGCAGGAATTGGCGTCGCACTTGCCGGGATTGTCCGTGACATCCTTGTGGCCACCCCAAGCCTTGCGGGACTTCAGCCCAGCACGCCCTATAATGTAGTCTTCACGATCGAGATGGCGTTCCTTGTTATGGCAATATTCATTGCTATTCCGCTCGTGATCCGCCGTGGCGTTTCCCGGACGTCGCGCCCTGTAGCGACCGCACAACCAAAGCCAGTGGAGGCACAATGACAAAGATCATCACACGGTATTTTGAGCACGCGGATCAGGCAATGGCAGCGCGAGATGCGCTTGTTTTCGAGCAAAAGGTTGCGCCACAGATTATTCGCATATTCACGGAAGCCGACGGTTTGGCGGATAAACTGACCGCGTTGCAAGTCATGCCTGCTGCCGCGCAAGCCTATGAGGCCCGGCTCGCCAAGGGCGGATCCGTGATGCTGGTTGAGGCCGGATGCCGTCCCTTGGGGGTCGCGCGGATGACGCGTGAAGCTGCCGTGGCCAATGGGGCTGTGGCCCTTGAGGGGGTCGTTGATGAGGTCGAGATCAAGGACCCAACCTATGGGCGCCGTGGGCTGAGCGTTCTGCAAAGCCATCCCCGATTCATGTCCGGGGTCGAGCGTAGCGCCCGGGCGCGCGGCAATCACCATATGGCCGATTGGCCCATCCCGCTTTTGTCTAAGCGAAAGCCCTATGATGGGACCCTGTTTTATCGCCACGCCCACATGGCCAACTGGCCATTTGACCTGCTGAGTAAGCGTAAGCCCTACACTAAGTCGATCTTTGGTCGGCATCAGCGCATGGCGAGTTTTCCGATTAAACTGATCTCTCAGCGCAAGCCGTTCACGGGTTCGATTATTCCTCGTCATGGGCGAATGGCGAACATCATTCTGCCGTTGACCAATCGCCGCAAGCCGTTTGATCGCTCTATCTTTCCGCGGCATCAGCGGATGGCCACGGTACCGTTTCCCCTGTTGATCAATGGCAAAACCGGCAGCAATGCATTGATGCCCGGTGCGCCGCGCATGGCGAACTTTCCAATTGGATTGCTGAGCCGTCGCAAACCGTTCACGGGCTCTATCTTTTCGCGACACGCACGGATGGCGAGTTTTCCCATTGGATTGTTGAGCCGTCGCAAACCATTCACCGGCTCGATTTTTCCCAAACACGCGCGAATGGCCAACTTTATCCTGCCTCTCGTGATCAAACGTCAGGATCCTGCGGATCGCCCTCAACGTGACGGCTTTTCGTTTTCTCGGATGCTGGGTATGCCGACCTTGATGCAGCGTTAGTCATGGCTTACGCATTGGGCTGCGCGTGACGCGCTGCGCCGACGCCACGTGACCTATGGGACCACGACGATGTTGCCCGTGTGGGCTTTTTCGATGAATGCGGATTGTGCGGCGTGCAGTTCGCGCAGAGGGTAGGTGGCAGCCAAAGCGGGTTTGATCTCTCCCGCTTCAATGTAGCGAACAAGTGCTGCTGTGACCTCTGGTGTGATGACGGTGGACCCGGTGAACGTCAGATCGCGCAAGTAGAATGTGCGCAGATCAAACGCGACGATCGGACCTGCAATCGCGCCGGAACATGTGAGGCGCCCACCACGTTCGATGACATCGAGCAGGGCGCCCCAATTGGGTCCCCCCACAACATCTGCAAGGACGGTGATCTTTTCGTCCCCAAGGGTTGCTCGCAGGTTTTCTGGCGCGCGTGGCAGCACAATATCGGCGCCCAAGGCGCGGACAACGTCATGCTTACCTTCGGAAGCGAGAGCGACCACACGCGCACCGCGTCGCTTTGCCAACTGGATTAGGCCAGTGCCCACGCCGCCCGAGGCGCCGGGTACCAAAACGGTATCCGCCTCGGTCACGCCGGCGCGTGTCAGCATCCCCTCCGCGGTGGAGTAGGAGCATGAAAACGTGGCCAATTCGGCGTCGGACAGGGGGCTGTTTACGGCAATCGCATTAACTGCGGGCATGGTGGTGTACTGCGCAAACCCACCATCACGTTCGGAGCCGAAGTAACCAGTCTTGGTGATGTCGCTAGGGTCTTGGGGGTCACGTAGCCAGCAATCGGTGATGATCCGCTCGCCGATGCGGGCGGCGTCTACGTTGGTGCCGACGGCCACGATCTCACCACAGACGTCGGCGCCTTGAATGCGCGGGAAGGATATCGGCGCGGCCCCCCAGGTTGGGTCTTCATCGTCGACTTTGGTATAGCCATCGCCGCTGGTCGCCTCAGTGACGGCCTTGGAATACCATCCGACACGGGTGTTCACGTCCGTGTTGTTTCGCCCGCAGGCTTTGACCTGTACCAACACTTCGCCTGCATTTGGCTTGGGGCAGGGCCAATCGTCGTGCCAAACCATCTGATCCATGCTGCCATGCCCCATGGTGGCCATGGCGTTCATTGTGGTGGGCAGTGTCATTGTGCGCGAGTTCCGATTTCGTAGTTTGGCTAGGTGGGGGCCTTGGTCGCCCACCCTTCGATCAGGCAAGCCGAAGGCTGTCTCGGTTTAGGTCCATTGAGCGGTTTTGTCAGTCTAAAACGCTGTACCGCACCCAATGCCGTTCAAAACCAATTCGAATTGCAGAGGTTCTTCAGAACAGGGCCCCCCTTTTGTCGACGTTTGGCCACAGTTCGCCGCGATCTCACCCTCAGGAAAGGCGCGCACCCGATGACGACCGCGCGCTTGCAACAGCCCGTGGTGGTGCGCGTAACAATGAGACTCAGCAATGCCCCAGACGATCCAAACACTTCGGCAGAATTCCTGCCGGTGGGCACCCGGTTGTTGGGCGGCCAATATGTCATCGAGCGGTATTTGGGCAGCGGTGGTTTCGGGATCACCTATGTGGCGCGGGACAGTCTGGACCGGCAAGTTGTCATAAAGGAATGCTTCCCCGAGGCGCTGTGCCAGCGGAAAAACCGCACTGTCGTTGAACGGTCGCGGACTTCAAAAGGTCAGTTCCACGCGATCGTTGAGATGTTCGTCCGAGAGGCACGGAGCCTCGCGAAGCTGGATCATCGTAATATAGTAGGCGTTCATCAGGTCTTTAAAGACAATGAGACTGCCTACATGGCGTTGGATCTGGTTGAGGGGCAGGACCTGCTTGATATCATCGACGCAAAGGGGGATCGCCCCGCGTATGCAGAAATAAAATCAGTGCTCTGGCGGATATTGGATGCCATCGCAGTCGTCCATGCAGAGGATATGCTGCACCGTGATATCTCACCCGATAATATCTTGATCGATACCTCGGGCAGCCCCGTATTGATCGACTTTGGGGCCGCTCGGGAAGAGGCCAGCAAAAAGAGCCGTGCGCTGTCAGCGGTGCAGGTGGTCAAGGACGGGTATTCCCCGCAAGAGTTCTACGTTGCGGGCAGTAAGCAGGGGCCTTGTAGCGATTTATACGCACTCGCGGCGACATTTGTGCATGTCATCTCCGGGACCGCTCCGCCCAATAGCCAAATGCGTTTGGCGGCTATCGCGGACAAAAAGCCGGATCCCTATGTGCCTTTGGTGGGGCGTATCGCGGGGTACCCAGATGCGTTTCTGCGGCCCTTGGATCAAGCGATGGCGGTGCTGCCCAAGGATCGGGTTCAATCCGCGCAAGAATGGATGGCGTGCATCGGGGGTGAGGACGAGCCAACTGCGCCGACGCAGGTCGCCACCCAAGGGCGAGACATCGAAAAGACGGTCACGCAGTTGATCGCGATTGCGCAGCAGGAAGCTGGGCCAACGGAGCCTACAGAGCCGCAGCCGCCCCAACTGGTTTCAACCGACCCCGTGCCCAAACAGGCCGAGGTGTCGTATCAACAGCGGTTTGCGGAATTGGCCCATCCGCTTGAGCCAGAGCCAGAGCCAATGCGTTATTGCGACGAAGACGAAGCGCCGGATTGGATTGAAAAAGCACGCCTGAAACAGGTCGCACGGGTCGCAGCCAGCGAGGCGGCAATAGATGCGATGTACACGGCCAAGCTCAAGCCCAAATCTAAGTCTTATTCCAAAGCCATATCACAGCCGCTAGCCGTTCCCGTCCCTTCCAAGCTGCCGATGGTTCTGACGGTGATCGGGGCGCTGGTGTTTGCCGTGGTTCTTGGCCTGAACGGCAAACAGATCATCGCGCTGGTCTCGCCTGCGGTGGTTCCGGCTCAGACGAGCACACCGCCGATCCTGACACTGGACGGTGAGGATGTGTTGTAAACCTGTGCGCGATGTCAGCGCGTCAAAAGCAAAATGAAATGAGGGTCCTAGATGACTTTGTTTAAACGCGTCTTCAATACACCGCCCAAAAGCGAACCTGTTGCGCCCGTCGACATGGCTGAGCCGGAGTTGGATCAAATTCTGGACACACGCGCATTGTCCGAGGTGCTGGCGCGTGCAGAGAGTGGCCCAATACTATCCGAGGAACCGACCCAAGATCAGGTGCCTAGCACGCCAATACTTGCAGACGTCACGCCGCGTGAGATCGATCCAATCCCGCGGGATGAGGACTATACGCTGGCCCGCGCAGAGGATTTGGTAAGCCCTGCGCGCGCCCCTGCCGCCCCGGACCCGTCTGATGCATTCGCCGAGCAAGAGGCGCTCGCGGCGCAAGAAATTGCGGCGTTTCAGGCGCGTATCGCGGAAAAGCAAAGAATGATAGAGGAGGCGCGGCAGTCTCAGGCTCTGCATCGGACGCCAGTATCCGAGGTGCAGTTTACGACGCCACCACAGAAACCAACGCCAGTGCCAGAGGCGGACCCGCCGCAATCCGCTGGCCGCTCTGCACGTCGGGTTCGGACACGGATGCTTGGGTTTGACCAAGAGGCCGCGATCGTCGATCCGATTGACAAAGCCGCGGCCCAAGTCAGCCCACAGGGGGCTCGTTTTCCGGTGGCGTGGATCGTCGTGGCGGATGGGCCGGGCCGGGGGCACAGCTTTACGCTGTATTCTGGCGTTTCGACCATTGGTCGTGGCGATGATCAAACTGTTGTGTTGGATCTTGGCGATACAAGTATCTCACGCGAACAACATGCCGCCATCGCCTACGACGAGGAAGCCAACGGCTTTTTCCTCGGGCATGGAGGAAAGTCCAACATTGTTCGTCTGAATGGTCGCCCAGTCCTAAGTACCGAAGATTTACAGAACGGGGATATGATCCGTATCGGTGAAACAACGCTGCGGTTTGTGGCCTTGTGTGGAGACGCATTTGTCTGGGAAGGCGCGGGTCATGCACAAACAAATTGAGCCGCTATTCTCCTTTGATGTTGCCTCGGCGATGTCGCGGGGCGCCCGGGACTATCAAGAAGATGCGATGCTGGCCGATATCGCAAATGGGGCGGACCTTGGGTTTGTGATCCTTGCGGACGGAATGGGGGGGCACGCGGCAGGCGATGTCGCCAGCCAGATTGTCCTGACGGAAGTGTTCCGCGCGCTGACATCCATGCGTAGCGAAATGGTGGCGGACAAGTCCTGCATTCAAGATACACTTAAGGACGCCGCGCGCGCGGCCAACAGTCGTTTGCGATCTCATGTTGAGATGCACGCGGATTGTAGCGGGATGGGGTCGACCTTGGTGGTCGCTGTCCTGATCGCAGATGAGCTGCATTGGATATCGGTCGGGGATTCCCCGCTTTTTCTGTTCCGTGACAATGAACTGACCCAACTCAATGAAGATCACTCTATGAGCCGCGCAATTGATACTATGGTCGCAGCGGGTGCGATGAGTGAGGCAGAGGGGAAAGATCATCCCGATCGCAATGTGCTAACCTCTGTGCTGTATGGCAAACCCATCCCACACATGGATTGTCCCGACGCCCCCCTGACGCTGAGAGGGGGCGACACGCTGATTGTCGCCAGCGATGGGCTACAATTTCTGTCTAATCTAGAGATAGAAGCCGTGCTGCGCGATAAGCCTCTCAGTGGGAGTGCCGAGATATCCGATAGTCTGATGGATCAGCTGGAGCGCCTACAAGATCCGGATTTGGACAACGTTTCCATGTCCGTGGTTCAGGTCAAGGCGGCTCGTGGGGACGCAAGCATAAGGCCAGCTGTGCCATTAAGGGTCATCGAAACTGGTAGTATTCCTGACTTTGTTCAGCCGATGTTTTCCATTGGACCTCGTGCAAAAGGGGCGGCGGGGTGAGTAAAGGCAAGGACCATCGGGAGGTCTTAGCAGCACTTCAGGTGCTACTGCGGTCCGGCAGGCTTTCAGCGGACGCGCATGATGAGGGCACGGGTGTCTTGGCTGCGATAGCATCTAAAACACGGCTGCTAATTGCAGGCCCAGAAAGTGCGGGGCGGGATGCGCTAGCGAATGCCATTTGCGCACGCGCCATGCCCGATATTGAGTTGTTCGTTGCCGACACGCCCGCGGGGTTTGATCCTAATGGCGCGGATATCTGCATTTGGTGCACGGCGGTATTCTCCGCAGCAGAGGTACAGGTTTGGCAGCCCCTCCCTGATCGTTTGAAACGCCTCAGTTTTTTGGTGCCAGTTGCTGATGTCACAACTCTCCCCGAGCGGCTCAGTGAGGGCCAATTAGCCGACCTCAAAATTATCGCAGCCAAAGAATTTCACGGGCTGTTCCCGATTGTATTGGGTGCAGAGCGAGGTTCACAAAACGCAGAACTATCGTCCATTTTGCTACGTGAAATAGAAAGCATGGTGTGCGCGCTCAGGTTGGCATCTTATGAGGAAGCTCAGAAGTTTCTCGCCAGCCGTGATGACGAAGTGCCCATGCCTGAAGCCGAACCCAACACAGTGGCTGAAACTGGCCAAGGGAGTGATGAGGGAGCCACTCAAAACGCGGCTCAACAGGCGCTGTCGATCCTAGCAGAGTATACCAGTGACTTAGCACCTGAAATTGTCGACGACGACCCGGAGGTACTTGGGTATATTCTGACGAATTGTGTAGCCGCCGCGGACGCATTGGCGGAGGCGATGCAAGCCCATCTTGATGCTGTGGCATCGCACGAATTGATACTTTTGTCCGAAGATGCGCGTACCGCTGCGGACCATATCCTGCTTCTGTCGGTTGAGGGTGGGCTTACGCAGACGATTTGCGCGGTCACAACCTTGCTACAGTTGCGGCGCGAATTGGAAGTGCTCAATGCCGCATAATTGGGCAGCGCTACACGGAGTGTTAACCCCCGTGCTCTACTGGCTATGTTGATATGAACATAGCTCCTCCCATAGCACCCCCGGATACTGACGATGGTTTGAGCGCGTCTGAGCGGCTTTTGAAGTCCGCTGTCGCGGGGTTGGACGCGTTTGCGCAAAAGACACAGGCGATACAGACTGCCGTTGGGACGGCCAAAAAGCTTGGTGATGAGAATAGTGCCAAAATCGCTGCGCAGCTTGAGGCGAAGATCGAAGCGTTTGAGCCGAGCGTGACGATGATCGGCCAGATTAAATCGGGCAAGACATCTCTTGTGAATTGCATGATTGGCCGCCCGGATCTGTTGCCAACGGACGTGAACCCGTGGACTTCGGTCGTCACATCACTGCACATGTCGCCCGAACCGATTGCCTCTGAAACCCGCGCGCGGTTTTGCTTTTTCGAAGAAAATGAGTGGGATCGACTGATTGCAGGCGGTGGCCGTATCGGGGAACTGGCGAACCGCGCTGGCGCAGATGAAGAACTGGCCAAGATCAGAGCGCAGGTTGAACAAATGCGCCAAAAATCAAAACTGCGTCTTGGTGACAGGTTTGAGCTTTTGCTCGGGCAGCAGCATGAGTACGGCTATTTCGATCACGAATTGGTCGAGAGGTATGTTTGTCTTGGCGACGATTTCGATGACAGCGCATCTAAGCAGCAGGGGCGATTTGCGGACATAACGCGATCGGCTGATCTATTCTTTCATCAGCCCGCGCTGCCAATTCGACTATGTATCCGGGATACGCCAGGCGTAAACGACACCTTTATGATGCGAGAGCAGATTACTATTCGCGCGATCCGGGATAGCCGTATCTGCGTTGTGGTACTGTCTGCGCATCAGGCGTTGTCGTCGACGGATTTGGCGTTGGTGCGATTGATATCAAACGTAAAATCCAACGAGGTCATTATTTTCGTCAACCGTATCGATGAGCTGTCTGAGCCTAGCACTCAAGTGGTTCAAATCCGCGACAGCATTATCGAAACGCTGGCCAAAACGGATGGACCAAAGGACGCGGAGATTATCTTTGGCAGCGCGATCTGGGCACAAGGCGCCATGGTGGGGTCATTTTCCCGTGTGCCTGAAGCAAGCAAGGTCGCGCTAATGCAGCTCGTGAACTCGCATGAGGACCCAAGCTTACAACATCAAACAACGCGTTTTGTGTTGTGGGAATTATCGGGGATGCCCGCGCTTTATGCGACTATTGCAAGCCGTATTGCCTGTGGAGAGGGGCAGGAGCTAAATCGGCAAATGGCCGTGCGTGCCCGCAATCTGCTTTCTGGGGCGCAACAGGCCGACAACCTAAAAGCCAAGGCGCGGGTCGGAGAAACCCCGGTCCAACTCAGCGCGTCCGAGATCAATACTGCAATTGCCGAGATTGAGGGTAGTTCAAACACGAAATTGAAGGCTGAGCTTGCTGATGCACAGACGGCTTTTTCTGTCCGGTTGACCCGTGTGCACGATAGTTTTTTGGCGCGTGCCACGGATGCTTTGCTGTCCCATCTAGAGCAACGCGGTGACGGCGAAGTGTGGGAATATGACCCGGCCGGTTTGCGCCTTTTGCTTCGATCTTCATATCAAGCTTACGGAAAAGCGGTGCAATCAGCCTTCGATCGTTGTGTGCAACAGGCTGCGGCGGATATCACATCACTCTATCAAAGCGCGTTGGGTTTGCCGTCTGAATTGTTTGATATCAAAGCCCCACCACCGCCGTGTGTACCCCCACCGGTAACACTGGGGCAGACAATCGCTCTAGACTTGAAGGGCACATGGTGGCGCAACTGGTGGTATAAACGGCGGGGTTATCAGTCTTTTGCGGCAGATTTTCGGAAATTGATTCATGCTGAAACCATCGGTGTGATTGAAGATCTAAAATCACAGCATGGCGATGCTTTGCATGCAAAGGCGGCCCGGGAAGCGGAGAAATTTGTGCATGAGCAGACAGAAATTCTTCTAAATACTTTATCTGCACCCTTACTGGCCGAGGATGAAGTCGACGCATTGTTCGATCGCCAAGCCTTGATTGCACGCGATGCCGAAGCGCAGCACGCGATCCGAAGCCTAGAGGCTTTTGAAGGATGAACCAAATAGCTGCGGATCAGGACAAACCTTGTATTGCGCTAATGGGCGAATTTAGTGCGGGTAAAAGCACGCTAGCCAATTTGTTGATTGGCAGTCAGCCATTGCCGGTACAAGTCGTCGCAAGCCACGTTCCCCCTGTGATGATTTCTTATGGGGCAGAGCCTCCCTTTAGGGTTGATCTTGATGGCGTAGAGCATCCAATTGACGTGTCCCATATCGCAGCAGCACCGCTTGAAGACACCGCCTATGTTCAGATTTTTTCTGAGGCCGACGTACTCGAGAGATGTGATCTTTTGGATATGCCGGGGATTTCTGATCCAAATATGTCGCCACAGATTTGGCAGCGTATGATTGCGCGGGCTGATGGTGTTCTCTGGTGTAGCCATGCGACACAGGCTTGGCGTCAGAGCGAGGCTGCAGTCTGGAGCAATTTACCAGAAAATTTACATGCACACAGCCTTCTGTTGCTCACTCGAATTGATAAAGTGACGAATGAGAAAGATCGCGAAAAGATCATGCGGCGCGTTCGCATGGAAGTGGGTGATTTGTTTCGTGCCTGTCTTCCAATCTCACTCTTGCAAGCCGCGCACGAGCAGAATGATTATGATGCGTGGCTGCGGACGGGGGCAGGTGATTTTGTGCGCCAATTCAAGCAGATCTTAGATGAACTTAGGCCCAATCCCGAGTGTAAATCCTTGGGCGAAACCGGTGCAAAGGCCGCGCCGCCGTGTGTGTCTGCAAGACCTGTCAATGAACAATCCTTACGGCGCATCGTGCCGCGCCGTATTGGCGGAGTACGTGCCGTGACGCCGCGGCCCGAATCCGATTGAAGCGTTTTCGCTGTTTACCCTTTTGCAATGTCCCATGACGTATCGTGCCGGCTTAACGGTTTAGAGCAAAAGGCCAATCGGGAGGCATAGTGTCAGCATGGAAGTCGCAGAACGGATGCGATCACTTCGGACCCAGTTTCCTGAGTGCACGTTGATGGCATTCGCCGATCTAAGTGCTGGGATGATCCTGTCAGTAAGCGCTGATACGTCTCGTATGCAGGAAGAAATTAGCGGTCTGTGTTCTACTGCTAAGGATGTGTTGTCTTGTACGGCAAGCGGATCTCTCGGCAGCCTTATCACCAACGGTACTGATACCAACGCTTTCGAAGCGATACTCATTGAGCATGAAGAGGTAGGAGTTTTCCTCAGGTCGACGGTCAAACAAAATGATGCGTTTTGTTGCGTATGTTCAGCTCAAATTTCTCTATCTCATTTTTTGCCCGCTGTACGTGCCGCGATTGATACGCTGGACGTGTCGCAATGAGTGACGGTGCAGAACTGCCAGATGTTTCAGTGCTTGTTTCTCGATTGCACAGCCTGTCGTGTGCCCAATCTCTAAATTTCCGCGAAAAATGTCCCTTGAGTATGGATGACCCAAGAGCGAGCTTGATCGCGAAGATCGAAGAAACCCAACTGCCGAGGCGACTTGTCTTCACAAATGACCGGGCTGGGAAGATCTCATTCTTTGTGAACGGAGGGCGCTTGCTAGGCGTTGAGTACTTCACTTCCCTTGGCAAAACTCGCTTCTACAAACCCTCTGGCACGGGGGATCCGCGTCGAGTTGTCTGTACCGAGCCCGTTGCTGAGGCCCTGGAACGTTTTTTTCGCAAAGCCAATCAACCAACGGTTCGTTCATACCGCTTTGATCCAAACGAGCTACAGGATGATGAAGAATGCGACCCACCCGCGATACTCGATATTTCACGTGTCCTGAGCGAGGCCGACGCCATTCCATTATCGCCTCTAGCCGCTTTTTCCGATCAATGCCGCGTGCTGGCAGAGGCTTTGGTGGTGTTGAAGGACGGAGAATTTCAGGTGCTCTGGGGCGATCCAGGCCTGCTAGAGCCGCTGAAGTCTTTGGCGATGGAAGAGGGAGCTAAACATATTGAACAAACCCGCATCGTTTCAGAAGATATGCCCGAGACAGCCTGTGCAATCTACAGCGGGCATCCTTCCGGCGGCCGATCAGTTTTTTGTGCGACCCAATCGGGGGCAATTCTTTTGGCTTTGTGCCCATACGAAAAATCGACCGAGTTGATTACGCTTTGGCAAAGCCATTTGGCGAAATTGCCAGAGGCTTCCTTATGAGATGGGCTTGGTGTCACGAGACAAGCCCATCTCCCGAATGACCATCAATGCGCGTGCTTATGAACTTTTCCAGCCATCAAGCAAAACAAACGCAACCTGCCATCTCTATCCACGCATACGTTCGTGTTTTGGGTCAAAAGCACCCGGAGCTATGACTTCGGCCTCGACCATGTCTCCGCATAGATCAAGCGACATCGTCGCCCCTAGGCCGGCGACGTCTATCTCAACAAAAGCATAGGCTAGGTTTTTGCTCACTCGATACCCCCATGCGCCGGACGTGATTGTTCCGACAACGCGATTGTCTTGCATCAAGGACGCGCCGGGATGTGCGGGTGCGTGATCTGTTTTGATGTGCAGTGTCACGAGCTGCTTGTTGGGCCCCTGCGCGAGGCGTTCTTTCAAAGCCTCATGCCCAATAAACGGGCCCTTATCGATGCGCACAAACCGCGTGAGGCCTGTTTCATAGGGGTCGAATTCGGTGATAATATCAGCTTTCCAGTGCAAGAAGCCCTTTTCCATTCGCATGGTTTCAACGGCCCGCGCGCCGAACAGGCGTAAGTCGAAACCTGCCCCCGCTGCACGCAATGCCAGATAGGCGGCGTATAGGGATGCGTTGGGCACGTGGATTTCATAGGCGAGTTCGCCCGAAAAACTGACCCGCATGACAGTCGCAGGCGCAAACCCGATCTCACACTCGCGCACCCGCAGGAACGGGAACGCGTCGTTTGACCAATCGCCGCGTGCGCAGGCTTGTAGGACCGCGCGCGCATCTGGGCCGGCCAGAACAAGGATCGTCATGTCATTGGTGAGGCTACGAATTTGGACGTCTTCATCTGTGCGGATATGTGCGCTGAGCCAGTCCATGTCGTGGTATTCGCTTGCGGCGGCTGACCCATACCACATGCGCTCCGGGCCTCGGTCGCTTGCGGGCAGGTTGGCGACAGTGGCCTCTGCCTTCACCATTCCATGCTCATTGAGCAGATAGACCAACCCCAAGCGGCCGTCTTTTTTGGGCACAAAGCTGCAACTCATCCGATCCACAAATGCGTGACGATCCGCGCCAGTAATCTCAAACCGGTTGAAACCGTTTACCTCACACAAACCGACCTTGGTGTGAACATGTGCCACTTCTGCGCCGACGGCTTCGAAAGTGTTGTCAAATTCAAACGAATGCGTCGCCACAAAGTCGGACGTCGGTTTGATAAAGTCCACGCGCTCCCACCCGTTTACCACGGTGAATTCCGCGCCCTCAGCCGCCAATACAGGAGTGAGCGGAGTGGTTTTTGCAGGTCGGCCCGCGGGCCGATGTTCATGGGGGAAGTGGAAGCGGAACTCATTTTGATAATCTTCGATGGCTTTGAGCGCGGTTAACTCCACCGTCGCGTGGCCGGTGAAGCGGCGCGGATCGATGCACCACGTGTCATAGCACGCCTCGCCATGTACGATTTGTTGCGCCAATAGCCAGCCATGCCCACCGCCTTCTCCTAGCCCGGCACGTAGGCCGATGATACAGAACGCGTTCCGCTTTCCAGGGATTGGGCCCACCAATGGCGCGCCGTCGATGGTGTATGTAATTGGGCCGTTAACGACCCGCTTGATGCCCACTTCGGCCAAGACGGGCATCCGCTCAAATGCGCCCTCTAGCACGTCCATCACGCGGTCTAGGTCGTCAGGACAAAGGTCATTGGAAAAGTCTGGGCTGATCCCATCCATGCCCCATGTTTTGCAATCTTGCTCATAGAAGCCGACCAGCAATCCGCCCTTTTCTTGGCGCGAGTAATAATCCGAGATTGGGCACCGCAAAAGCGGCATCCGGTGACCGGCCTCGGCGATGGCGGGGATGTCTTCGGTGACGAAATACTGATGCTCCATCGACGCTACGGGGTGCCGAACACCCATCATCGCCCCGACTTCGTTGACACGGTAGCCACCAGCATTCACGACGATGTCTGCCGCAATGTCCCCCTTAGTGGTGTGCACAATCCAAGTGTCATCAGACAGCTGCTTGAGGCCCGTTACGGCGGTGTTGCGGTAAACTTCAGCGCCCGCTTTGCGCGCATGAAACGCTAAGGCCTGACACAGTTGGGCGGGGTCAATATCACCGTCCTCACCATCCCATAAACCGCCCAGCAAGTTCTCGGTCGATATCAGCGGATGCCTCCGCGCGCATTCCTCGGCATCCAAGATCTCATATTCAACGCCCATGCCCCGCGCCATCGAGGCAAAATGGCGATAGCCCTGCATGTGACCTTCGGTATTGGCAAGCCGTATGCCGCCATCACCGTGGTGATAGCCTACGGGGTATTCCGGATCGTCGCGTAGCTTTTTGTATAGCGCGATGGAGTGCGACTTTAGCCCCACCATCGTCTGGTTCATCCCAAAATTCGTCACCTGAGCGGCAGAGTGCCAAGTCGTGCCGCTTGTTAGCTCATCACGTTCAATTAGGACGACGTCGCTCCAACCTTCTTGGGTCAGGTGATACAAAGTCGAGCAGCCTGCGATGCCGCCACCGATTACAGCGACTTTAGTTCGTGATTTCATGGGGTTAGGCCTCTGATTGTCGAGCGTTTGAACCGCAGAAAACCACGAACCAAGTGTGTTGAAAAGTCGAATTGCAAGTATTCCTTAGGTCCAGTTAACGTCGCGCCGTGCGCCTCGTGACGATCGCGTTGCAATTGATCCTTGAAAGGGTACGCTTCGACTGCGAACCGCGCCATTTGACAGGGAGAAAGCCATGAGTCGCGTCAAACTG
>NZ_CEZFMW010000027.1:0-31914 GCF_982993085.1 Thalassobacter sp.
GGTTGCGCCATTATGCCCCTCTTGGTGCGGTTTTCCTTGAATCTTCCGCGCAAAGATACGACATCCACCGCCACTGTCACCCTCGAAATGGCCCCATGCCCACTCATTCTGAAACCCGCACCTTACCCTATTCCGCCGCGCAGATGTACGCGCTTGTGGCGGAGGTGGATAAATACCCCGAGTTCCTGCCATGGACAGCCGCGGCACGCATTCGCTCGCGCACGCCGCAGGGCGCGTCCGAGGTGATGCTGGCGGATTTGGTGATCTCTTTCAAAGTGTTTCGCGAAAAGTTCGGCTCCAAGGTGGTGCTGCACCCGGACGCTTTCCAGATCGATACCGAGTATCTTGATGGCCCATTCAAGTACATGAAATCGAACTGGCATTTCACAGATTGTGAGGGGGGCTGCGAGGTCGCGTTCTTTGTGGATTTTGAGTTCCGGAATGCGATTTTGCAAAAGGTCATCGGCGTTGTTTTCAACGAGGCGATGCTGCGTGTGGTTGCGGCGTTTGAGAAGCGCGCGCAAAAACTTTACGCCTAGGGTCTGTTGGGGCGACGGCCAGCGCCGCCCCAATAGATGTCTTACGACGAATGGTCGTAGGCACGCTCACCATGCAGCGACAGATCGAGGCCTGTGACTTCGGCTTCATCACTGACGCGCAAGGGTGCGACCATCCGGGTGACCAAGACCAAAACCACTGTCACGGCGACCGTGAACACACCCACAATGGCCAGCGCACCAAGTTGTGCCGCCCAAGCGCCCGCGCCAAAGACTGCGATCATCAGCGTGCCGAAAATCCCGCCCACTCCGTGAACCGCGAACACGTCCAGCGTGTCGTCGATCTTGAGCATGTTGCGGATGACGTTGACGGCCTCTTGGCACAGGATGCCTGCAACCGCGCCGATGATCAGGGCCTCAACCGGACCGACAAAGCCGGATGCCGGTGTGATAGAGGCCAGGCCTGCAATCGTACCGGTTACGATACCTACAAGCGATGCGGTGCCGTACTTCAGTTTTTCCCACAGGGCCCACGTCAGCGATGCTGTCGCCGCCGAGATATGGGTCACTGTCAGGGCCATTGCCGCACCACCATCTGCGGCCAGCTGCGAGCCGCCGTTAAAGCCGAACCAGCCGACCCACAGCATTGCGGCGCCCAGAAATACCATGCCGGGATTGTGCGGTGGTTTGGTGCGATCTTTGCGCGCGCCCAACATCACCGCGATGACCAATGCCGCCAGACCAGCGGTTTCGTGCACCACGATGCCACCTGCAAAATCACGCACGCCAACGTCGCCAAAAATGCCGCCGTCGGACATAAAGCCGCCGCCCCAGATCCAGTGGACCACGGGCGCATAACACAGCAACATCCACAGCCCCGAGAACACCAACACAAAGCCAAAGCCGATCCGCTCGACGTAGGCACCCACGATTAGGGCAGGTGTGATGATCGCAAAGGTCATTTGAAAGGCGAAAAAGAGAACCTCGGGCAGGGTCCCACTGAGGCTATCGGCAGTCACACCGGCCAAGAACATTTTGTCCAAGCCGCCCCAATAGCCGCTCGTGCCGCTGCCAAATGCGATGGAGTAGCCGAACGCCAGCCACAGAACGCTCATCAAACAGGCGATCGCGTAGCATTGCATAAACACGCTTAGCACGTTTCGTGCGCGCACAAGCCCGCCGTAAAACAACGCAAGCCCCGGTAGTGTCATGAAGAGGACCAGCGCCGTTGCGACGATGATCCAAGCGGTATCTGCACCATTCATAGAAAAAGTCCCTCGGTCTTTTTATTGTGATCTGGTGCTTGAACAGCGTGTGGGCCGCATAAAAAAGAGGCGAGGTGGCAATGACGCGAGCAGAAATAACAAAGATTAAAAATTAGGCGCTATGGGGGCGTGAAAATGCGCGGCTGACCTAAAATTAGGCACCGAAGGAACGTTTCCCAAGTTGGTTAGCCGTAGGGTTTCAGGTCCAGATCGTGTCGAATTTCGCCCGCAAGGCACAACCGAAGCGCGTGATCACGGGCCGCAAAGCGGACCCGTTCACGACCCAATGCGCCAAAATCAATTGTTTGTGCGCGGGCATCTTCATGCACGCCGTCACGCCGCGCGAGGGCAAAACACACCCGCCCTTCGGGTTTATAATCTGACCCACCGGGGCCTGCGATCCCTGTGATCGCAACAGCCAAGTTCGCTTGGGGCAGGGCGCGGAGTGCGCCTATCGCCATTTCCCACGCGCAGTCCTCGCTGACGGCGCCGTGGGTGCTGAGGGTTTCGGCGCGCACTCCCAAAAGCGCCTGTTTGGCGTCATTGGAATAGGTAACAAGACCGCCCATCAAGACCGCGCTTGATCCGGGGTGGTCGCTGAGGGCGGCGGCTACCAAGCCGCCCGTGCAGCTTTCGGCGGTGACAAGTTTGACGCCCCGCGCGACGAGTATTTGCAAGTCTTCGGGTGTCATCACATGATCCCGTGAGCCACAACGGCCGCCATCGCCACGCACATGCTGGCCAAGCCCCCCGCGACAACATCATCAAGCATCACGCCAAGCGCATCGTCGCGCCGATCCGCAAGCCCAACGGGGCCGGGTTTTAGAATGTCGAACAGGCGAAAAAACACGAACGCCGCGACCAAGCCAGGCCACATCGCCAGCGGATCAGCGCCGGACATTGCGGCCCCAACGGCCACGGGCAACAGCGCGATCCATTGGCCTGCGACTTCATCAATGACAATCTCGGATGGGTCGTGGTCGTCTTTGCCGCGCGTGACCTGTTCGGTCGCCCACCAGCCCACTCCGAACACAAACGGGATGGCAAGCAGGAACAAAGGCAAGCCGCCGAGCACCCATAGCCCCCAAGCCAGAGGAAACGCCGCAAGCGAGCCCCAAGTCCCGGGCGCGGGGCGCAGGCGCCCAACATAGCCCACCGTCGCGATGGCGTCTGCCACCACGCTCATTGGCCGATCAGGGTGACTGTTGCGATGCAGGCGATCCCCTCTTTTCGTCCAGTGAATCCAAGTTCTTCCGAGGTGGTGGCCTTAACGCTGACTTGCCCAAGCTCAAGCCCCATCAGGCGCGCCATTTCAGTGCGCATGGCCACAGAATGAGGTCCGATTTTGGGCATTTCGCAAACCAGCGTGCAGTCAACGTTGCCAATCCGATAGCCACGTTCGCGGGCCAATTCGACGGCGTGACGCAAGAATATCTCGGACGCAGCGCCCTTCCATTGGGGATCACTGGGGGGGAAGTGTTGGCCGATATCACCCTCTGCCAGCGCGCCATAGATCGCGTCCGTTACGGTGTGCATGCCCACATCCGCGTCCGAGTGTCCCTGAAGCGCCCGGTCATGGGGGATTTTGACACCGCATAGGATCACATGATCGCCGGGACCAAAGCGGTGTACGTCATAGCCATTGCCAAGCCGGATATCCATGTGCGCGGGTCCTTTCAGGAGGTGATGCGCGCGTGCGAAATCCTCCGGGTGTGTGATCTTGATGTTGTTATCATCGCCTTCCACGATGGCAACGTCTAGCCCGTGATCGCGGGCGACCTCAACATCATCAGCGGCGGGCCGCGTACGGGCGGCGTGGGCTGCGCGGATTGCAGTCACCTCAAACCCCTGAGGTGTTTGCGCCCGGTATAGGCCGTTGCGATCTTGTGTGCCGGTGACGCGTGCCCCTAGGGCGGTATCGACCCCGGTCCAAAGCGCATCGGTGACGGGCAGGGCGGGGGCTGCGGCGGGGGTGGTGTGTAGCGCGGTGATCACGCGCTCAATGACCTTAGGGGTGACGCAGCATCGGGCACCATCATGGATCAGGACATGTGTCGTGCTTTCTGGCACGGCCTCTAGCCCTGCGCGCACCGATCCATCGCGGCTGTCCGCGCCGTTTACATCTATGACCGGGATCTGAATCGCCGATAAATCGAGCGCCTCAAAAAGCGGCGTATCATCCGGATGGCGCACCACGACAATCGCCGCGACCTGTGACGCAAGCGCACGCAGCGTCCATTCTAGCACGGGACGCCCAGCAACATGCTCATATTGTTTGGGTTTTAGTGTTCGCGCTCGGGTGCCTCTGCCCGCCGCGACCACAATTGCGGTCAATTGCATTCCCGCCTCACTTTCCTCGACATTTGCCTCTGAGCTACTTATTCAACGCATCGCTGGCAATGCCCTGTGCGTTTGTCAGTAAAAGTCGATTAATTTTTATGCATTTGGTGAATTTCGCGGCATTTAGAGGGTGAATGCTTTGATACTCGGCAGGGATGCGGCTAACTCAACCTGCGAATTCGGGCAGATCGCCCAAAGAAACATCTCTAGGACCATCTTTTGGACAAACGCTTAACAGAACTCGGCCTGACATCGCCGGTCGCGTTGGCCCCGCTTGCGGGGATTACAGACTTGCCGTTTCGCCGCCTTGTTGCAGGTTTTGGCGCAGGCTTGGTCGTGTCCGAAATGGTGGCGAGCCAAGAAGTTGTGCAGGCCAAGCCAGAGGCGCGTGCAAAGGCCGAATTGGATATGGCCGGGGTCGGGACGTCGGTGCAACTGGCCGGGCGAGATGCCTATTGGATGGCAGAAGCGGCGCGCTTCGTGGCTGGGCAGGGTGCTTCCCGGATCGATATCAACATGGGGTGTCCGGCGAAAAAAGTGACGTCGGGCTATTCGGGATCTGCGCTGATGCGGGATCTGGATCATGCGCTTACTTTGATCGAGGCGGTGGTGGAGGCCGTAGATATTCCTGTCACGCTCAAAACCCGATTGGGCTGGGATGACGCGCTGTTGAATGCCCCGGACCTGGCGCGCCGGGCCGAGGCTGCGGGTGTGCGCATGATCACGATCCATGGCAGAACCCGGTGCCAGTTTTACAAAGGCCAGGCTAACTGGGATGCGATTGGCCAAGTGGTTGATGCGGTTGATATTCCTGTGCTGGCGAACGGTGACATTGTGAATGCAGAAACGGCGCGGACGGCGCTTGCAGCTTCTGGGGCGGCGGGTGTCATGGTGGGACGCGGCGCGCAGGGCAAGCCTTGGCTCTTGGCCGAAATAATGGCTGGCCTACAGGGCACGACCTACGATGCCGCCGCGTTCAAACACGGACTTAGCGACATCGCGTTGGCGCACTACGATGAAATGCTGTCGTTCTATGGCGCGGCCCTTGGCGGCAAAGTCGCGCGCAAACATCTGGGCTGGTACATGGACACGGCACAGACCCCGGCGGCCCTGCGCAAAGAAGTGTTGACCGCTACGCCCGAACAAGTCCGCCGTTTGTTACCCGCCGCCTTGGGCGATCACGGGCAGTTGGAGGCGGCATGACAGTGCACCCTACCGAAACGCTTTGGTCATCGCTGCCCGTAGCTGCCCTTATTGTAAATGAATACAATGAAATCAGTCATGTGAATGGCGCTGCGGAGACATTTCTAAACGCTTCCGCCCGCTCGCTTGAGGGCAAACCTGTATGGGACATGGTTTCGGTCGATGTCTCGCTTGATGGGACGTTTGAACGGGTGCGCAAAAGCCTCGCGCCGCTGTCGTTGCACAGCGTGAAGGTCGGGAGCGGGACCAAAGCTGCTGAGCCTTGTGATATACAAATCGCACCGCTGCTAGAAATACCTGGTCACACGCTCATCCTATTGTTGCCGCGCGAAATCGCGGACCGTCTGGGTCGCGCGCAAGACAGTCAAACAGCGGCAAAATCGGCCATTGGGATGGCAGAAATGCTCGCCCATGAAATTAAGAACCCTTTAGCGGGCATTACCGGCGCGGCACAATTGTTAAGCATGAACCTCTCCAAAGAGGATCAGGAGCTTACCGATCTGATCGTTGAGGAAAGCCGCCGCATCGTGGCATTGCTGGAGCAGGTCGAACAGTTTGGGAACCTTCGCCCGCCCGAGCGCAAAGCGGTCAACATCCACGATGTGCTGGACCGCGCGCGCAAATCGGCAACGGTTGGTTTCGCAGCGCATTGCATCATTGAGGAACGCTACGATCCGTCACTGCCCGCGACCTTCGCGGATGCGGATCAACTGCTTCAGGTGTTTTTGAACCTGCTGAAAAACGCATCTCAGGTATTGGGCACCGGCGGTACGATCATTATCCGCACGTTTTACGAGCTGTCGTTGCGTGTCCGCAGACCAGATGGCACCGGCGCTGCTGTCCCGCTTCAGATTGAGATCAGGGATGACGGCCCAGGCATTCCGCCAGAGATGATGGATGACATCTTTGATCCCTTCGTTTCAGGCCGGGAAAACGGCACGGGTCTCGGCCTCGCGCTGGTTTCCAAAATTGTATCCGAACACGGCGGCTGGATCACTGTCGATTCCGTTCCCGGGCGCACCGTGTTTCGCATTTCCCTGCCCATTGCACCCAAAATTGAAGACGACTGACCAAAGGAATTACCATGGACGGCACCATTCTTGTTGCAGACGACGACCGGACCATTCGGACGGTTCTCACGCAGGCTCTGACCCGGGCCGGCTGCAAGGTTCATGCGACCTCCAGCCTTGTGACGCTGATGCGTTGGGTGGAAGAGGGGAAAGGGGACTTGGTAATCTCTGATGTGGTCATGCCTGATGGTAACGGTTTAGAAACGCTTCCTAAAATCACTGCGGTGCGACCCGGTCTGCCCGTGATCGTGATCTCTGCTCAGAACACAATCATGACCGCCATTCAGGCCGCAGAGGCCGAGGCATATGACTATCTGCCCAAGCCGTTTGACCTGCCCGATTTAATGAAGCGCGCGGGGCGTGCCTTGGCACGTCAAACCAAGACGCCTGCGAAGGATGACGCCGGGATCATGGGGGCAGAGGATGATCTGCCGCTGGTTGGCCGGACGCCTCAGATGCAGGCGTTGTACCGCTTGGTCGCCCGTGTGATGAACACTGAGCTGACGGTCATGATCACGGGCGAAAGTGGCACCGGCAAAAGCCTGATCGCGCGTGCGATCCACGATTTTAGTGACCGTCGCACCCTTCCATTTGTCGTCGCAAGTGATGTCGATCTCGAAGGGTCAGAAGGGCCTTCAAATGTCATAGCGAAAGCAAAAGGCGGCTCGCTTTTGTTTGATGAGGTCGGTGATCTGACGATGGAAACACAAGGGCGGTTGGTGCGGCTGCTGGATGCGTTGGGCGACTCGATGCCGCGTATCATGGCGATCTCACAACAAAGCCTTGCGGATAAAGTTGAGGCCGGAACTTTTCGTGATGATCTATTTTACCGCCTTACCGGGGTGACGCTTTCTGTGCCCAGCCTCCGGGAACGCGTTGATGATATTCCGCTCTTGGCGATGCATTTCCTCGCCCGCGCCGAGAGAGATGGCAGCCCCGTGCGGCGGTTTTCGGACGACGCGATGTCGGCGGTGCGCAGCCACAATTGGCCGGGCAACGTCCGCCAACTCGAAAACGTGGTGCGCCGGCTCGTCGCGACCAGTTCGGCCGAGGAAATCACCCTTTCGGAGGTCCAGTCGGTGCTGGGTTCGGTTCCGACCGTGGCGCTGCAAGGCAACGGTCCAGACACGCAAAAACTGTCAGCTTCAGTCGAAAAGCACCTGCAACGGTATTTTGATCTACACGGCGGGCAACTTCCGCCACCGGGCCTGTATCAACGTGTGTTGCGCGAAATCGAGGCACCTCTCATCGAAATTGCGCTGGATGCTACAGGTGGAAATCAAGCTAAATGTGCTGATTTGCTGGGGATCAACCGCAATACCTTGCGCAAAAAGATAACTGAGCTTGAAATTCAGGTGACACGCCGCCGCAAGCTGATGTAAAAGAGCAACATGTAACGTGGCGGGAATGTAACAGCCGCGTCGTCAGTCAAAGGCAAGGGGCTGACCGTGTTGAGGTGAGGGCGGGTTATGGCGCAAGCCATGTCCATTGGGCTATTGTCGCGGATGTCGCTCTGGCGTCGTCAGAGGCGCGTGCAGACTTGGATCACGTTGGGCTTGGTGGCGCTTGGCCCAGTTCTGGTGATTGCCACCTTTGCGGTCTTGGGTCCGTTAGGCACGGACAATGCAGCCGCGTTGCGCGGGGTGCTGCTTCTTGATTTGGTCTACATTCTGGTGGTCGCGACGCTTGTGTTGATGCGCGTCGCGCGCATGGTTTCGGCGCGGCGTGCACGGTCCGCAGGCTCACGGTTGCACATGCGGCTGACGTTTGTGTTTTCTGGCATGGCCCTTGTGCCGACTGTGCTTGTGGCCGTGTTCGCAACGTTCACAATTAACATCGGGCTTGAGGGGTGGTTTTCCGACCGTGTGCGGTTGGCATTGGGCAATTCGGTCGATGCAGCACAGGCCTATGCACAAGAGCATCGCGACAATTTAATCCAAGATGCTAGCGGGTTAGCGGGCTATCTTAATGTCGCAAAGCAATCGACATTCTTTTTGAGCGATGCTGATCTTCGCCAAATTCTAACCCAAGGTCAGGAAGCCGTGCAGCGTGGGCTGCAAGAAGCCTATGTAATTGATGGGTCCGGCGAGCTGCGATCGAGAGGAACGCGGAGCTATTTATTCGATTTCGAACCGCTTTCAGTCGCGCAACTGGAAGAGGCCGCGTCGGGCCGACCTTTGCTGGTTGAAGATAAAGAAAACAATGAGTTTCGGGTCGTTGTTAAGCTAAATGCATTTGTTGATCGCTATCTGTATGTCACCCGCGAAGTCGATGGTGCAATCCTGTCCTTACTAGATGACACACAGGCAACCGTGCAGCTTTATCGTCAGCTAGAGGCGGATCGTGGTCGGTTATTCTTTGACTTTGGGATGCTCTACTTGGCTTTTGCATTGATCTTGATCCTTGCGGCTGTTTGGCTGGGTTTGTGGTTTGCCGAAGGATTGTCGCGTCCGGTTGGGCGGCTGGCGGGCGCTGCGCAGCGTGTAGGGCAAGGCGATCTGGATGTCCGTGTGATTGAAGAACGCGGCGACGATGAAATTGCTATGTTAGGGCGTCTTTTCAACCAGATGACGCGCCAACTTAAAGGCCAGCGAGATGCTTTGGTTGAGACCAATATGCAGACAGAGCGACGTCGCCGGTTGTTCGACTCTGTGCTTGGTTCGGTGACTGCGGGGGTCATTGGTCTTGATGCTCAGGGGCGAATTGACTTTCAAAACCGATCGGCGATGCGGCTTTTGCATTTGTCGGATGAGGCACAGTATGGCCGGGCTTTGGCGGATTGCGTGCCGGAATTTTCGGCGCTGTTTGAAAGGCTTAAGGCCAGCGGTTCTGAAACTGTGCAAGAAGAGTTGCGCTTAACGCGCGGTGGCAAATTAGAAAACCTGCTTGTGCGCTTGGCAAAGCGTCGCGGAGAAGAAGGGCAGCTTGAGGGCTATGTGGTTGCCTTCGATGATGTAACGGAATTGGTTAGCGCCCAGCGTATGGCGGCTTGGGGGGATGTGGCCCGCCGTATCGCCCACGAGATTAAAAATCCCCTAACCCCAATCCAATTGTCCGCTGAACGTGTCAGCCGAAAATTTGGCCCCATGCTGGGTGAGGAAGGGGATAATCTGCGGCAATATACAGATGTTATTGTGCGCCAAACCAATGACTTGCGGCGCATCGTTGATGAGTTTTCGAAGTTTGCCCGCATGCCAGAGCCTGAGCGTCGCCAAGCCGATTTGGCCGCGCTGCTGCGTGATACGATTGTATTGCAAAGGCCTGCGCTGGACCCGGTCTCGATCAAATCCGCTATTCCTAGCAGGCCTGTATTGGCGGCGTTTGATGGCACAATGATTGGGCAAGCGTTTACCAATCTGATCAAGAATGCAGGCGAAGCGATTGAGAGTCTGAACACTAAGGGCCTGCCGGATGGGCATGAGCATGGCGTTTCTGTCGATCTCTCTGTTTCAGATGCAATGGCGGAAATAACGGTTGCAGACACTGGAATTGGCCTGCCAGAAGATCGGGCGCGGCTGTTCGAACCTTATGTTACGACACGGGACAAGGGCACAGGGCTTGGTCTGTCGATCGTGAAGAAAATCATTGAAGAACATGGCGGTACGCTCGAACTTCGCGACGCACCTGTGATGTTTTCTAATACCCATGTGGGGGCGGCGGCTGTGATCCGGCTGCCCCTGCTCAAAGAGCCGTCGGACGGCGAAAACGTTGACGTAGCGAGGACACCATGAGCGATATTCTGATTACCGACGATGAACAGGACATCCGGGATCTGATCTCTGACATTCTGAAAGATGAGGGATTTGCGACCCGCACCGCAGGAAACGCCGACGAATGCATGGCGGCCATTAATGATGATCCGCCAGCGTTAATGATTTTGGATATCTGGCTGAAAGACAGCCGGATGGATGGGATCGATATCCTGAAAACAGTCCGGCGTGATAACCCCGACATTCCAGTCGTGATCATTTCGGGTCATGGGAATATCGAAATCGCTGTAGCCGCAATCAAGCAAGGGGCATACGACTTTATCGAAAAGCCGTTTAATATCGACCAGCTGATGGTCGTTGTTGGCCGTGCGATGGAGACATCACGCCTGCGCCGCGAAAATACGCAGTTGCGGCGCAAGGATGTCACCAATTCTGAGATGATTGGATCAAGTGCGGCATATAAGGCACTGACTGGTCAGCTTAAAAAAGTAATGAATTCGAATGGCCGCGTCATGTTGAGCGGACCTGCCGGTAGCGGCAAAGAAGTCGCGGCGCGGTACATTCACGCGAATTCCAATCGCGCGAGCGGCCCTTTCGTGAGCGTGAATTGCGCAAGCGTTGAACCTGAGCGCATGGAAGCCGTACTGTTTGGTCGTGAGACAAGCGAGCGCGGCGTTGAGGCGGGCCTGTTGGAGCAGGCGCACGGTGGCGTTGTGTACTTTGACGAAGTCGCGGACATGCCTATTGGAACGCAATCCAAAATCCTGCGTGTGCTTGTGGATCAGCAGTTCACACGTGTTGGTGGTTCTGACAAGGTTCGCGTCGATATGCGCGTCATTTCTAGCACAAACAGAGATTTACAGGTCGAAATTAAGGCTGGTCGCTTCCGGGAGGAACTGTATCATAGGCTGAACGTGGTGCCGATTGACGTGCCCAGCCTTGAGGATCGGCTAGAGGATATTCCGGAACTCGCTGAGCACTTCATTGAGAGCCTGCACAAATCTCAAGGCCTGCCCATGCGGGAGTTGTCTGAGGACACACGGGCGCTCCTGCAAACTTTGCGCTGGCCGGGCAACGTGCGCCAACTGCGCAATGTGATTGAGCGGATTTTGATCTTGGGCGAGGGCACGGGCCCGATTGAGCCGAGCGAACTGCCGAACCCCGGTGAGGGGGGGGGCGACAGTGGTGAGATGACGCTGACAGGTAGTCTTGCGACCCTGCCGCTGCGCGAGGCGCGTGAGCTATTCGAGCGTCAGTATTTGATGACACAAATCAACCGGTTTGGTGGAAATATTTCGCGCACAGCGGCGTTTGTCGGGATGGAGCGGTCAGCCCTTCACCGCAAGCTGAAGTCGCTAGGCGTGGTCACAAATGCAAAGTCCGGAAGCCGTGTGGCCCGCGTCGAAGAAGAAACCTAGGGCGCTAATGCGAAGGCTCCATCAGTTAGGCAGATGCCGTTGGTGGAGCTGGGATGCCGCGCAAGTTCCAATGGAGTGATATTTGCGGGGCATGGGGGCACGCGGACTTTGGTATAGCCCGCCTCTTTCATGCACAAATCAACGGATCGCGTGCGTAAATCTGCGTTAACATCGCGTTGCCGTGCGGTAGGTAGCCCCCGTGCCGCGCCAAAACAGAAGGGGTCGTCGCAGAAACGTCCGCCGATTGTGATGGTGCTGTTCCAATCGGTTTGCATGGCCACAGGAAAATCCTGCCGTGCCTCGGCTTCACAGTTTAACAGAGTTCTTTCGGCGCGCGTTGCCTCTACTCCGGGGTTGATCCATGCCTCGATTGGCATGGCGCAGCCGGCTAAAACAATGGGAACTGCTAACAAAAAACGTGTCATGATTATAGCATACCGTGGCAGTGCTGGGGCTGGCAATTGACCTTTCCGTGTGTCTCTGCCACATCATCAATGCTGACGCGGTCAAACAGAACGCTCAAGGGATACGGGCCGATATGAAGGTAATTATCTGCGGCGCGGGGCAGGTGGGCTGGCAAATTGCCCGGCACCTCTCGGGGGAGCGCAACGATGTCACCATTGTTGACAGTGACGCCGATTTGGTGCGCCGCGCGACGGACACATTGGACGTGCAGGGGCTAACCGGCTTTGCAAGCTATCCGGACGTGTTGGATCGGGCCGGTGCGCGCGATGCGGACATGGTGATCGCGGCGACGTTTTCCGACGAAGTGAACATGGTGATCTGCCAAGTCGCGCACTCCGTTTTTGGGGTAAGCCGCAAGATCGCGCGTTTGCGGGCGCAGAACTATCTGTCCTCCAAGTATTCTGATCTTTACCGACGGGAACATCTGCCGATTGATGTGATCATTAGCCCCGAGCGGGAGGTCGCGGATGCCGCTTTGCGCCGTCTACGCGCGCCGGTTGCCTTTGATACGGCGCGTTTTCTTGAAGGTGACGCAGAACTGGTTGGACTTGCGCTTGATGAGGATTGCCCTGTTCTGAACACGCCTCTGCGCCAGTTGAGTGAGCTGTTTTCAACCCTGCGGGCGATTGTGGTTGGTGTCCGGCGCCAAGGCCAATTGTTCGCGCCCGCACCCGGTGATCAGCTGTATGCGGAGGACCAGATTTACGTCATGGTCCACCGTGACGACACCAAGCGTGCGCAGGAAATCTTTGGAAAAGTGGCACGCAAACAAGAGCGTGTTGTGATCATTGGTGGCGGCAACGTGGGCCTGTCTGTGGCGCGCACGCTCGAACAAGCGCCTGAGCGTATCCGCGCCCGTGTGATCGAACGCAACCGCGCCTGTGCTGAACGCGCGGCTGACGCGCTTGAGCGGACCATTGTCTTGAACGGCGACGGTTTGGACATTGATCTGCTGCGTGAGGCAGGGATCGAAAATGCCGATGCGGTGCTGGTTGTCACGGATGATGACAAAACCAATTTGCTGGCGGCCGTGCGCGCCAAGGCCACGGGCTGTCCCATGGCCATTGCGTTGGTGAATGATCCAACGTTGGTCCCTTTGATGGGCCCGCTTAACATTGATGCCTATATCAATCCGCGCCAAACGACCGTTTCGTCGATCCTGCAACACGTGCGGCACGGTCGGGTTCGGTCGGTCTATTCGATTGGCGATGCTGAGGCCGAAGTGATCGAGGCACAGGTCCTATCCACATCACCTTTGGCCGGTAAGACACTGCGAGACGTGGATTTTCCCGAAGGTGTCCTGATGGGTGCCATGAGCAAGGGTGGCAAAGTGATCGTCCCCTCGGGTAGTACGCGGATTGATGAGGGCGATGTGGTGGCGATCTTTGCGCTATCGGCTGATGTCCCCGAAGTTGAGCGCCTGTTGCAGGTGCAGATCGACTTCTTTTGAGCGCGCCAATCTATAGCCGCAAGGGCGCGAATGGTGACAACTGGGAGCTGCGCATCCCCCTAGTTGTGCTTATGGGGATCATGTGTGCCGCGGCGATGTATATCCCGGCACTGCACGCGCTTGCGCTTGATGATCACCGACCGGCGCGGATTTTCTTCTATTACGGTACGTTTCTCCTTTTTATCGCAAGTGCGGTTGGTGTGGCCACGGCCAACCACCGAAGCGCCAAGCCCGCGCGGGCTCAACTGCTGTCGATCGCGGGAGTGTTCACGGTTTTGCCGCTGTTTTTGGCGCTCCCCTTCCGGGAGGTTGTCGGCAACACGACTTATCTCAACGCGGTGCTTGAAATGGTGTCGGCCCTGACAACCACAGGGGCCACTTTGTTCGATGATCCCGACCGGTTGCCCCTATCGCTGCATGTATGGCGCGCGCTTGTTGCTTGGCTTGGTGGGTTGTTCATGTGGGTGGCTGCAGTGGCGATTTTGGCGCCCCTGAGATTGGGCGGCTTTGAGGTCAGCACACCGCGCCGGCAACAGGCTGAAACGCGTCCGACGACTGGGTTAGATCAGGTTATCTCACCAGAGGTGCGGATGTGGCGTGCGGCGCGTACAATGGGGCCGATATACCTGTTTTTGACACTCAATCTCGCGCTGATCCTTATGCTCGCGGGGGATGATCCGACGACGGCGGCGATCCATGCGATGTCGACACTGTCGACCTCGGGGATTTCGGCGGTTGGTGGCGTGCAGGAGGCGGCATCAGGTCGCGCAGGCGAAGTTGCCGTATTCCTCTTTTTGATATTTGCCGTTTCACGCCAGACCTTTGCGGCCGAATGGCGTAAAGGTCATCTTGGTCTGCTGCGCGATGATCGTGAGTTGCGGATAGCGGCGTTTTTTGTTGTTGCCGTGCCGTTGGCATTGTTTGCACGGCACTGGAGCGGCGCGTTGGATGTCCGGCTAGAGGACGATATTTGGCAGGGACTAGAGGCGCTATGGGGCGCGATGTTCACGGTGCTTTCGTTCCTGACGACAACCGGCTTCGAGAGCAGCGGTTGGACAGCGGCGCAGTATTGGTCCGGTTTGTCCACGCCAGGGCTGTTGCTGATGGGGCTATCGGTTTTGGGGGGCGGTGTCGCGACCACGGCGGGTGGGGTCAAGCTGTTGCGGGTCTATGCGCTGTACCGGCACGGACGGCAGGAAATGGCGTTGTTGGTTGAGCCACACGCAGTTGCCGGCGTGAAATCGGAATCGCGCCGGGTCCATCCCGAAGGCGCGCAGGCGGCTTGGATTTTCTTTATGCTCTTTGCCATATCTATTGCGGGCCTTTCGGCATTGTTCGCGCTTAGCGGAGTGTCCTTTGAGGCCGCGATGGTGATGACGGTAGCGGGGCTTTCGACCACGGGACCGCTTTTGAGTGTGGCCATGGAAGGTGGCGTACAACTTAGCGGTCAAAGCACCGCCACCAAGATCATCTTTGCCGGGGCCATGGTGCTTGGGCGATTGGAAACGCTGGCGATCATCGCACTGCTGAACCCTGAGTTTTGGCGGCGTTAGGCGAAAGTGTGCCCATGCGAGATGCATAAATTTTTAGCGACAGGATTAAATCGTTGTTTTGGGGTGGAAATTGACGCGCACGACAAGCATAATCGCCAAAAGCGACCGGTAATGGTGTTACGAGCCGCGTAACGCCTCATAAACAAAAAAGGCATAAAACAATGGCTTCCGACAAGCAAAACCTCCAGGACGCCTTCCTGAATCACGTCCGGAAGACGAAAGTCCCCGTGACGATCTTTCTTATAAATGGTGTTAAATTACAGGGTGTTATTACTTGGTTTGATAACTTTTGCGTGCTTTTGCGCCGCGATGGGCAATCACAGTTGGTCTACAAGCATGCAATCTCGACCGTGATGCCTGCACAGCCGATCAGCCTTTATGATGGCGAAGACCGCGCTGACTGATCCTCTTGAGTCTGGCGCCACCGAGGCGCCCCCGACACGCACTGCCGTGTTGCACCCCGACCTTGGACCCGACCACACCCGCCGCGCACCCGAACATGGGCTTGCGGAGGCGGTGTCTCTGGCCCACGCGTTGCCGGGGCTTGAGGTCGTGCGCGATCAGGTTGTCCGTCTTCCAAAGCCGCATCCGGGCCATTTGTTTGGCACGGGTAAGTTGGCGGAGCTAAAGCAGATTTTGCATGACGATGAGGTGGACCTTGTCGTCATCGATGGCCCTGTGACACCCGTACAGCAGCGTAACCTTGAAAAAGAGTGGAAGGTGAAGCTGTTGGATCGCACCGGGCTGATCCTTGAGATTTTTGCCGACCGCGCGGCAACCCGTGAGGGTGTGTTGCAGGTGGAACTGGCCGCGCTGAGTTATCAACGGACACGGCTGGTACGGGCATGGACCCACCTTGAACGTCAACGCGGTGGCTTGGGTTTTGTCGGCGGGCCGGGTGAGACGCAGATCGAGGCGGACCGTCGCGCGATCGACGATGCGGTGAACCGCATTCGCAAGCAGTTGGCCAAGGTGGTGAAGACACGCGCGCTGCACCGAGCCGCGCGCGCCAAGGTGCCGTACCCGATTGTAGCACTTGTGGGGTATACGAATGCGGGCAAATCTACGCTGTTCAATTATCTGACGGGGGCGGATGTTTTTGCCAAAGACATGCTGTTCGCGACGCTGGATCCGACGATGCGTGCTGTGACGTTGCCCGGTGGCACGGATATTATTTTGTCTGATACCGTTGGTTTTATTTCCGACTTGCCTACGCAGCTGGTTGCGGCGTTCCGCGCGACACTTGAAGAAGTGTTGGATGCCGATTTGATCTGTCATGTGCGCGATATTTCGCATCCCGAAAGTGATGCGCAGGCGCGGGATGTGAATGCCATTCTTGCGCAACTGGGCGTCAGTGAGGAAATTCCCAAGATCGAGCTGTGGAACAAGATCGACGCCGTCGATGCCGACACACGCGCGAGTATCGAGGCAATTGCGGCGCGTCGCGAGGATGTGTTTACACTGTCCGCCGTGACCGGAGAGGGACGCGACCCGGCGCTGGCTGCGATTGCAACCCGCGTAACGCCTGCGACCCACGACGAAGAGGTGTTTGTGCCCTTTGCCGATGGGCGCACACGAGCGTGGTTGCATGGTGAGGATATCATCCAGCAAGAGGCGCAAGAGGACGAAGGATTTCGGATCCAAGTTCGTTGGACCGTCCGCCAGGCCGAACAGTTTGCAAAAATGCGCCGCTAAAGCGGTTTTTGCGGCTGTAACGCAGCATCTGGTGGCGTGACAAGGGATGTCCCCTGTTATATAGTATGCCGCAATCAGGGCGGCCAACCGCCCGGACTTTTGATATCGGCAGTAAACATTACAGGATCACGAACATGACCACTTTCTCCCGTCGCGGATTTATTACGACGGCTGTCGCGCCATTGGCTTTGGCGGCGTGCGGCAATGGGATTAACAGCAAAGGCGCCTCAACGATTGACGCTCGCGTCGATAGCGCGCTGGATTTTCTTTACAGCGACGTCGAGGGTGCGCAACGCCTTGGCGATACGTCGGCGGGTGTCTTGGTGATGCCGCTGATCACCGAAGCCGGGTTTGGCTTTGGTGCTGGGTACGGCCGTGGCGCGCTGCGCGTTGGTGGTGCGACGGTTGACTACTACTCTGCTGCGAACGCTTCGTTTGGGTTGCAGATCGGAGCGCAACAATACGCCCATGCCTTGTTCTTTATGACAGAAGAGGCTTTGAACAACTTCCGCTCCGGGCCCGGATGGGCTGCTGGCGCAGACTTAGAGTATGCCTTGTCAGGGCAGGGCGACAGTGTAAGTGCAGACACAACCAGTGCGCTAGATCCTGTGATTGCAGTGATTTTTGGCCAAGCTGGTTTGATTGCAGGGGCCTCTCTTGAGGGGACAAAGTATACGCGGATCATCCCCTAAGGACGCGTTGCGCAGCCTTGTGGCTGCGCCCCAGGCGAGGGGCCAGCCCCTCGCGCACCCCTGGATATTTGGAAACCAAAGAAAGCCTCTTGTGATTTGGGTAAGCGCGCGTTAAGTCGCGCGTACTTCACAGGGTGAGGTTGGGTCATTCGGGGAGACATCCCGTGTGTATCCGCCGGTTGGGACATTTGTCTCGCATGCCTCGCCCGAGGATTGAAACCGGAAAGGAAGATACGAGATGGCTTTGCCCGAATTCTCGCTGCGTCAGCTTTTGGAAGCTGGTGTGCACTTTGGTCACCAGACCCAACGTTGGAACCCCCGTATGGCACCGTACATCTACGGTGGCAAAAACGGCATCCACATCATGGACCTTACCCAAACCGTTCCTATGCTTGAGCAAGCTCTGAACGTTGTTCGGGACACTGTGGCTAAAGGCGGCCGCGTTCTGTTCGTGGGCACCAAGCGTCAGGCTCAAAAGCCGATTGCTGATGCTGCTGAGCGTTGTGCACAATATTACATGAACCACCGTTGGCTGGGCGGCACGCTCACCAACTGGAAAACGGTTTCCAACTCTATCGCGCGCCTGAAGGCGATTGATGAAGCATCTGCTCAGGGCTTTGCTGGTTTGACCAAAAAAGAGCGCCTCGGTATGGAACGCGACCAAGCCAAGCTGGAAGCTTCGTTGGGTGGTATCCGCGAAATGGGTGGTGTGCCTGACCTGTTGTTCGTCATCGACGTCAACAAAGAAGACCTTGCTATCGCTGAAGCGAAAAAGCTGGGTATTCCAGTTGTGGGTATCGTCGATACAAACTGCTCACCCGATGGTGTAGATTACATCATTCCTGGCAACGATGACGCAGCACGCGCGATCGCGCTGTACTGTGACCTGGTTGCCCGTGCGGCGCTGGACGGCATGTCCGCCCAACTGGGTGCGGCTGGTGTCGACATCGGTGCAATGGAAGAAGCACCTGCTGAGGAAGCTGTCGCCGCAGAGGCCTAAGGCCTATTGCGTCACACTGCTGATACCGGGAGGGGCTAGCCCCCTCCCACGACAATTCCGAACAAGGAGACCAGAGATGGCGATTACCGCTGCATTGGTGAAAGAACTGCGCGATACGACCGGCGCAGGCATGATGGACGCGAAAAAAGCGTTGACCGAAACGGACGGCGACATGGAAGCAGCAGTCGATTGGCTGCGCACCAAGGGCCTCGCGAAAGCGGCGAAAAAGTCCGGCCGTACGGCAGCAGAAGGGCTTGTGGCCGTTGCTGTTGAAGGCAACACAGCTGTTGCACTGGAAGTGAACTCTGAGACCGACTTCGTTGGTAAAAACGCTGAGTTCCAAGAGATGGTCGCATCCTTTGCTGGCGCTGCGCTGTCGGTTGATGATGTTGATGCGCTGAAAGCGGCTGAGCTGAACGGTAAATCCGTTGAGGACACGCTGACCGCCAAGATCGCAACAATCGGCGAGAACATGTCGATCCGCCGCATGGCGAAACTGACTGGCGAGACTGTTGTATCCTATGTGCACAATGCAGCCGCGCCCGGTATGGGCAAAATCGGTGTGCTTGTGGCCATGAACGGTGGCAACGAAGCGCTCGGCAAGCAGATCGCAATGCACGTTGCCGCCGTGAACCCCGCGTCTTTGTCGGAGGCTGATCTTGACCCAGCCGTGGTCGAGAAAGAAAAGCAGGTTCAGATCGACATCGCACGCGAGTCCGGCAAGCCCGAGCAAGTGATCGAAAAGATGATCGTTGGCCGCATGAACAAATTCATGGCGGAAGTCACACTTGTGAACCAAGTGTTCGTTGTGAACCCTGATCTGACTGTTGGCGCGGCTGCGGCTGAAGCTGGCGCAGAAATCACTGGTTTCGTGCGTCTTGAAGTCGGCGAAGGCATCGAGAAAAAAGAAGAAGACTTCGCAGCCGAAGTCGCGAAAGCCGTTAAAGGCTAAGCGCATTCCGCGTAGCTGAGAAACGATAAGCGCCGCTGGGGTTAACCAGCGGCGCTTTTTTCATGGGTGCCCTAGCGTCTGGGGATGATAATTAGACAAACACCCAATCAAGTGCCGCGACCCTGGCGGACTATACACCAGGGCCGCAACGATCCCGAATTCATCGAGCAGAGCACCATTCAGGCTGCTATCCCAACCCGTTTGGCACGCTGATTAGTCTCAAGGCACAACGCCCCAACTCACAAGACACTTTCGATACTACAGATTGACGCGGCATCAGGAAGTAAGGAAATCCCTACTAAATCGTTAACGTGTATCACAAGATATTACCGAAGGCTGCTAGAGATAAACACTTGGTTAAGGAGTGAGGCTTTTAGGATCGCTTGAGCCGTAGTGTCGACGTCCAGCGCCTCGCGGGCGAGTCGCAGGTGTTTTTCGACTGTGGCAACGTTTCGTTCCCATAATTGGGCGATATCTTGTATAGTTTTGCCATCAGCGACCATTTCTAGTGCGTCTCGTTGGCGGGTCGTGAGAACCCGGTTGCCGATGTAGGGCAGATCGTTCAGCTTGAGATGCGCGAGGTTGCAAAGAACTTCAATTTCAAGCCCTTTGTCCTGCCACAGAGCGTCGATTTGGTCTTGGCTCATGTGGGATGAGCACACTCCAATCCCGCCATTGCTGCGTTGTGACAGCCGGGGAAAAGAAACGGTAAAGCCCGCCTTAATGTTGTACTTGGCGTTCAGCTCCATGACCTTGGTTTGTGCAGGGGTCAGTGCGCCGTCCATCAAGGCTTTGCGAGAGTGGCTCCAACTGATTGCGGAGCCGGGATTGTGCGACACCCATTCGATGGTGGGTGCGCTTTTGTAATACTCGTCGCCGAGGAAAGTCTTGATGTAATCGGGGGGGTAGTTGGTGAGGATGACTGCGTCGCTCAGATCGCCAAAGTCATTCTTGGTGCGGAACTGTGTGGCGGCATAAAAGACGCGGTCAAAGCCGTATTGCGCCAGTTGTTTGAGGACCATGGGCCAAGCTTCTTCAAGGGTCTTGGCTTGGGTCAATCCCTTGAGAGCGGACAAAAGTTCCGTGGCTGTCGGGCAGCGGACTGTGGTGGGTCCATTCACGGCCCGCCCACTTTCAGGTGGTTCGTCATGGCCCGCAGCGCCAGCTCATATCCTGCCGTTCCCAGACCAGCGATAACACCGACACAGGTGCGGGCGATCATGGAATGGTGGCGAAATTCCTCGCGGGCGTAGACATTAGAGATGTGGACCTCAATCACCGGTAGCCCTGTACCGGCAATCGCGTCATGCAGCGCTATTGAGGTGTGTGTGTAGGCGCCCGCATTGATCACAACACCGGCGCATGTGTCACGGGCGGCGTGGATTTCGTCGACCATCGTGCCTTCGTGGTTGGACTGGGCGCAGCGCACCGTAATCCCCAATTCTGCCGCGATCTGGTGGCAATCGGCCTCCACATCGGGGAGTGTTTTTGCACCATAGATGCCGGGCTCTCGCGTGCCGAGCAAATTGAGGTTCGGGCCGTTCAGTACTAAGATTTGTGTCATGAAAAAACGTTAGCCGTTGATCCATGCGCGCGGCAAGTCATCAGTCGCCGCAGTGGCGGATTGGGTTTCGCCATTGGCTGCCCCTGCGGCACGGAAGCAACACCCATTGCCCACCGCTGCTGCCCGGGCCACGGTGCGCCGGAGGGAGGGCCCCAATGCCGCGCATTTTTTCGAATCGTAACCGTCCGCTACATGCGGGCGCTTTGCCGACCGAGCGCTTGCCAAAGCAGCGGTCAGTGGATTTGCGCGCCGTGCCCGCAATGCGTGCGCTGCGATTTGAGGGGCCGGAGGGGTCTATTATTCATGCCATGGCCGAGCATCAGGCCATGTTGGATGCCATCCGCGATGGGGTGACGAACCCCGCCCAGTCCGAAATCCCGGCAGATCCCGCCGCGCGTACCGATCACCTTAAGGCGTTTGCAACCTTTTGCGATGCGACGCTTGTCGGGGTGTGCCGTTTGGAGCCGGGGGATCATTTGGTTAATCCCATTCAAAACCCCGAGGTCGCGACCCTAGCAGAGGCGTTGCGCACGCGGCAAACCAAGACGTTGGCCGCCGGGATTGACCTGATTATGGCGGATCTTAAAGAGTCCGTCTCAACACCGCCGGGTGACATGACCCACCATCAGTTCGCGCTCGTCTTTGCCTATGCGCAGCCGCGCGCCCCGCGCTTGGCCGAGGCTGGAACAGATTGGATCAAGGGCGCAGAACGCCATCGGTCCGCTCTGCTTGGGGCGGAAACATCCACCGTTTTAGCGAATTATATCAGGCTTTTGGGGTGGGATGCGCGTGCCCATACCGAAACCACATCTGACGTTGATCTGAACCGACTGGCTGTCGCGTCTGGTGTGGCTATTTGGGATGGAGGGGTGCTGCGACATCCATTTTTGCCAAATGGTTTTGCGCTTGCTGCGGTGACGACAGCGCTTGAACTTAGACCGGACGCGCCGCTGGCATCGTCTGCGGTTACAGCGCCGGGGCAGGCGGTGCGTGACCCTTACGCGCGCCGAGATTTCAAGGATGGTGCCCATCCGTTTGAGACGCTCAAGCGCGTCGATCAACCCACAACCTATATGGACGAACCCAATATTCCGCGTGTCCCTAAACGTGCTGATTTGTTCGCGCGCGCCCAGTTCGGCGATATGGGCCCGGCGCTGCAAAAGGCGGCGACCGGGGGGTATTACGTGCGCAAGGCCGCGCCTTCTGCGGCGCAACGTCGGGCTCTTGGGGCGTTTGTGTTACTGCAAGACGGCGCACCGGCCCCAGTGCAACAGGCCGTCGCACCGCGCACCGCGTCTGAGTTGATCAAGGCGACCAGTTATTTTCTTGGTGTAGATGCGGTGGGCATTTCGCGCTGCCCTGAGTGGGCGTGGTACAGCCATGACGCGCGCGGCGCGCCGATTGATCCGCTGCATGATCAGGCGATCTCAATGGTGATCGACCAAGGCTACGAGACGATGGAGGGTTCTTCGGGCGACGATTGGATCGCGGTGGCTCAAAGCATGCGTGCCTACCTGCGGTTTTCGCTATTGGGCGGGGTGGTGGCCGCACAAATTCGTGCCTTGGGCTATAGTGCTAAGGCGCACACCGTGATGGACGGTGAAGTTTTACAACCGCCTCTGCTGTTGCTCAGCGGTTTGGGCGAGGTCAGCCGCATTGGTGAGGTTATCCTAAATCCGTTCTTGGGGCCGCGTCTGAAATCGGGGGTGGTCACGACTGACATGCCTTTGGCTCATGACCAGCCCATCGACTTCGGGATGCAATCCTTTTGCGCGGCTTGCAATAAATGCGCGCGTGAATGTCCTTCGGGGGCGATCACTGCGGGGCCAAAACGGATGTTTAATGGCTATGAGATCTGGAAATCCGACAGCCAAAAATGCACCACCTATCGCGTGACAACGCCCGGTGGGGCGATGTGTGGCCGCTGCATGAAGACCTGCCCGTGGAACCTTGAGGGGTTGTTTCGTGACGCGGCCTTCCGCAAGGTCGCGATGACTGTGCCAAAGGCGGCCCCGATCCTTGCCAAGTTGGACGATACATTGGGGCGGGGTGGGCTAAACCCAGTCAAGAAATGGTGGTGGGACTTAGAGCTAAGCGAGGCAGGCTCGTATCACCCGACCCAACATACCGTGAACGCGCGTGGCCTGCAAAAGGACCTCAAGATTGATCATAGTGATCAGACGCTTGCGGTCTATCCAGCGCCCTTGGCGGCACACCCGTATCCCTATCCAGATCCCATGGATCGGGAGGCCGGGATCGCCGCTTACAAAGCGATGGTGCCCGCAAAAGATCATATAGCGGCTGTCGCGCAAGGCGATGAAAGCGTGTTGCATCGCACCCGTCCGACTGGTGAAAGTCCGGTGCTGCCTCTCGTGGTCAGTGCGGTCACTCCGGAGGCCGAAGGCATCACCACCTATACGCTGCGTGACCCCGATGGCGCCCCATTGCCGCGCTGGACACCGGGCGCTCATATCGACCTGTTGATCGCGCCCGAATACCTGCGGCCTTATTCACTGACCGGGGATCCGGAGGATCGCAGTTGCTACCGCATAGGGGTCTTGCGTGAGGATGCGGGTAGGGGCGGCTCAAAGCTGTTGCATCGCATATTCGAAGCGGGGCGTCGGGTGTATGCGGCGCGTCCGATCAACCACTTTCCACTGGTGTCGAACGCGGCATCCGTCACGCTGATGGCTGGTGGTATCGGGATTACGCCGATGATCCCTATGGCACATGCTCTGCACCGTGCAGGCACGCCGTTTACCCTGCGATATTCGGGTCGGAGCCGCGCGACAATGGGGTTCATACCAGAGCTAGAGACAGCTCCTTGGGCGGATCACGTGCATCTGCATATCTCCGATGAAGGGGGGCGCGCCGACATGAAGGATATACTCCAATATTCTGATAATGCGCATATTTATACCTGCGGTGGTGGCGCATACATGGAAGACGTGATGCAAACCGCGCGAGTTTTGGGCTATCCCGAGGATGCGCTGCACCTCGAATATTTTGCCGTTCCGGAGGTGGAGGAGGCCCCCCGCGCGCCCTTTACCTTGCGTTTAGCCCGCAGTGGGCGCGAAGTCTCGGTTGCCGCCGATCAAGTGGCCTCCGACGCGCTGATCGCGGCGGGCATTGCCGTTGATGTCAAATGCAGCGATGGGCTGTGCGGGGTGTGTAGTTGCAAGGTCATCGCGGGGAATGTTGATCATCGTGATTTCGTACTGTCTGCAGCACAGCGGAATGAAGCCATGATCCTGTGCCAATCTCGCGCAGCGGAACCCGATGGCGTGGTTGAAATCGACCTTTAGACGGGCGGCAGATTTGGTTTCATTCCGAGATTTTTAAAAAGGTAAACAAGCCTGAAGGAGATCGGGGAATTGGGTTGCAGCCAACTTGGTGCACCGCCAAGATCGATATCGCAAAGGGGAGGCTAGAATGACAGCAATCGATTGGGATGACGCCTATGCGAACATGCCCTATGTACCGGGTGCCGAGGCACTGCCGGGGCAGTGGGCCGCTGAGGCCGAAGCGTTTCGTGCCAGCGACATCGCCAATGAAACGATCCGCTATGGTGCTGCACCGCGGTGTGAAATGGACATCCTTAGCCCCAGGCAATCGCCCCTAGGGCTGATGGTCTTTGTTCATGGAGGATATTGGATGAAATTTGACCGTAGCTACTGGAGTCACCTCGCCAAGGGCGCGCTTGAACGGGGTTGGGCCGTCGCTATCCCGAGCTACACACTCGCGCCAGAGGCGCGGGTCAGTCAGATGACAGCCGAGATTGGGGCCGCGATTGTATGCGCCGCAAAGGCGATCGCGGGGCCTGTTCGATTGGCTGGGCATTCGGCTGGTGGGCACTTGGTTAGCAGGATGATCTGTGCCGATAGCCCCCTGCCCAAAGACGTTCAGGACCGGATTGTGCATACAGTCTCAATCAGTGGCTTACATGACTTGCGCCCGCTTCTTTGGACCAAGCTGAACGCGACCTTGAACCTCAACATGGATGAGGCAACGGCTGAGAGCGCGGCTCTTTGTATGCCACGGTCCGGTGTGTCTATAACTGCTTGGGTTGGGGGCGATGAACGGCCCGAATTCATCCGGCAGGCGCAGGCTCTGCATACGATGTGGGCGGGGCTAGAGGCGCAGACGGCTTGTATTGTCGACCCCGGCCACAACCACTTCAGCGTTATCGAAGCGTTGACTGACCCTAAGTCCGACCTTTTGAACGAAATCCTTGGCGCATAGCCATTCAAGCGAGATACACCCATGTTGCCCATGAAAGACCGCTTTCAGATTCCCGAGGGGATGATCTACCTCGACGGAAACTCGCTTGGCCCATTGCCCAAATCGACCCCAGATGCCGTAGCCAACATGCTTTCGCAGCAATGGGGCGCGCATTTGATTAAGGGCTGGAACGAGGATGATTGGATGGGTCAACCGGCCCGCGTGGGCAATATGGTGGGCCGTTTGATCGGCGCACCTAAGGGCAGTGTGACCATGGGGGACACGCTCTCGATCAAAGTCTTCCAAGCGCTTTCGTCGGCGCTGGATCTGCGGCCTAGTCGGCGTGTTGTTCTATCCGATAGCGGCAATTTTCCGACTGATTTGTACATGGCTGAAGGGCTGCTTCGATCACGCGCTGGTGACTATGAATTGCGCGTTGTGCCGCCCGAGGACATACAAGCGGCCATCAACGATGAGGTTGCTGTGGTGATGCTGACACAGGTCGATTACCGCACGGGCCGAATGCATGACATGGCGAAAATTACAGAGGCTGCGCATGCCGCCGGGGCTGTTTTGGTGTGGGATCTCGCGCATAGTGCGGGGGCTGTTCCGGTGAATCTGCTCGCCGCGCAATGTGAATTTGCTGTAGGCTGCACCTACAAATATCTCAACGGCGGTCCGGGTGCGCCGGCATTTATCTACGTGCGTCCTGATCTGATCGATACACTGGATCCCGTCCTGTGCGGATGGCTTGGGCACGATGCACCCTTTGCGTTTGAGCCAAGCTATCGACCCGCCCCGGGGATTGAGAGGATGCGTGTCGGCACGCCGCCAGTGATGCAATTGACCGCCCTTGAGGATGCTTTGCGCATTTGGGATGGGATCGATATGACCGACATCCGCGCCGCGAGCCTTCGCCTATGCGACGCATTTATCACTCAGGTTGAGACGCGATGCCCGGAGCTGACGCTTGTCAGCCCACGTGAGGGCGCGATGCGAGGCTCTCAGGTGTCGTTCACACACCCCGAGGGATACGCGGTGATGCAGGCTTTGATTGCTCATGACGTGATCGGTGATTACCGTGCGCCGAACATCATGCGCTTTGGATTTACGCCGCTTTACATCGATGAAAGCGACGTATCTCATGCGGTTGATAGGCTCTGTAATATTCTTGACAAAAGGCTGTGGGATACGCCCGATTTTCGGGCGCCCAAGCGCGTTACATAGCCCCGGCAGGGGTGGTGATTTGACGAAAATCGATAAAACTCAAACGCCAAAAGCGCGCGTCAGGCACCGCTAAAGAAGGTGGCTGCTCTTGAGCTGTGATGGTTGACCTTTGCGTTAAGTGCTAAGGATGTCCTCTTTGTAAAATAATGTTTCTCAAACAAGAGGTTAAATATTTTTCAAAATACTTTCAAAAAGCACCTTGGAATTCGTAAAAATCCCGTCAAGACTGTGAGTCCAACACACGAAACGCGGCGCCCAATGACCGCGCGTGACGGGAGGAGAAACGATCATGACGTCTGCGCAAGACGCATCTCAAGGCGTGAGCATACCCCATCTACTGGCGCGAAATGCAGCCAAGTTCGGGGATCGCCCAGCCTATCGAGAAAAAGAATTTGGAATTTGGCAAAGCTGGACGTGGTCGCAAACAGCGTCTGAGATTGAAGCGTTGGCTTTGGGATTGTTGTCACTCGGGGTGGCCCCCGGTGATCACGTGGCGATTATCGGACGCAATCGCCCGGCGCTTTATTGGTCGATGGTTGCGGTGCAGTGTATCGGGGCCGTTCCCGTGCCGCTATACCAGGACGCCGTTGTCGAAGAGATGACGTATGTTTTGGAGCATTGTGGCGCACGTTTTGTGATTGCAGGCGATCAGGAGCAAGTGGACAAGGTGCTTGAGGTGAAAGGCACTACGACCGTCATTGAGCACATCGTTTACTTTGATAAACGCGGTCTTAGGAAATATGACCACACTGCGATGACGAGCCTTTCGGATGTGCAGGCGCAAGGGCGTGGCGCATCGAATGAAATGATCAAAACCATGCAGGCGCGCCGTGACGGACTTGGGTTCGACGACACCTGTGTGATGCTGTACACATCCGGAACGACGGGTAAGCCGAAGGGCGTTGTGTTGAGCAATCGCAATGTGATTGAGACGGCCCAAAACTCATCGACTTTTGACACGCTTGGACCCGGCGAAGAGGTTTTGGCCTATCTGCCGATGGCATGGGTTGGGGATTTCATTTTCTCAATCGGTCAGGCGTATTGGACGGGTTTCTGCGTTAACTGCCCCGAAAGTGCGGCGACGATGCAAAGCGATCTGCGCGAAATTGGGCCGACCTATTTCTTTGCGCCCCCAGCGATCTTTGAAAGCCATTTGACACAGGTGATGATCCGCATGGAGGACGCAAGTCGCTTTAAGCGTGGCATGTTCCACATGTTTATGGAACACGCCCGACGCGTCGGACCTGCCATTTTGGATGGTGCTTCCGTTGGCCTTTGGGATCGGCTGAAATACGCGCTCGGTAACGTGATGGTTTATGGGCCGTTGAAAAACACCCTCGGCATGAGCCGTATTCGGGTTGGTTATACGGCTGGCGAAGCGATCGGCCCGGAACTCTTTGATTTTTATAGGTCTCTTGGGATTAACCTAAAGCAGCTATACGGTCAGACTGAGGCGACCGTGTTCATCACGCAGCAGCCTGATGGGCAGGTGCGCTCGGACACTGTGGGGGTTCCTAGCCCCGGGGTTGAGATTAAGATTGCCGACAGCGGCGAGGTTTTTTATCGCTCTCCGGGGACTTTCCAGTCTTATTTCAAAAACCCTGAAAGCACGGCCTCCACCAAGGATGCAGAGGGTTGGGTCGCAACGGGCGACGCGGGGTTTATCGAAGAGTCCACCGGCCATCTGCGCATCATTGATCGGATCAAGGACGTGGCGCGCATGTCGGACGGTTCCATGTTCGCGCCGAAGTACGTTGAGAACAAACTTAAGTTTTATCCCAACGTGTTAGAGGCTGTGGTGTTTGGCGCAGGGCGGGATCGGTGCTGTGCCTTTATCAACATTGATTTGACGGCGGTCGGCAACTGGGCTGAGCGCAACAATATCGCCTATTCCTCCTACCAAGAGCTGTCACAGCACCCTCAAGTACTTGAGATCATTGAAGGGCATGTCAACGCCGTCAACGCCAGCGTGGCCCAAGATGAGATGCTGTCTGGATGTCAAATCCACCGCTTTCTCGTGCTGCACAAGGAATTGGATGCTGATGATGGTGAGCTGACGCGCACCAAAAAGGTTCGTCGTGTCGTGATCGCAGAGAAGTTCGATGATTTGATCGAGGCGCTGTACAGCGACGCGCCTGAGGTCACGACCGAGACAGAAGTCACCTACGAAGACGGGCGCAAGGGCACTATCCGAGCAACGCTTTCGATCCGTGATGGGGACGTCTTTCCCAAGCTGGAGGCAGTTGCGTGATGCTTGAAAATCAAACACTTGCCCCCAGCGATGGTTACGTGACAGCAGATGGTCGTCAGATTGGCGGGGTCATGATGGACCTTCGCAATATCACCCTTCGGTTCGGCGGGGTTGAGGCGATCAAGGACATCTCATTCGATATCCGTGAAGGTGAAATTCGCGCCATCATTGGGCCGAACGGGGCGGGTAAATCGTCGATGTTGAATGTGATTTCGGGGTTCTATGTGCCGCAAGAAGGTGAGGTTTGGTTTAACGGCACCAAGCGCCCGCCGACCAAACCTTATCAAGTCGCGCGCCAAGGGATTGCGCGGACATTCCAGAATATCGCGCTGTTCGAAGGTATGTCAGTTCTCGATAACGTGATGACCGGGCGGCTGCGGCAAATGTCATCTGGATTGTTCTCTCAGGCGCTTTGGTGGGGCAAGGCCCAGACCGAAGAGGTTGAAAACCGTGCGGCTGTTGAACGGATCATCGACTTTCTGGAGATCCAATCGATCCGAAAGACGCCCGTGGGTCGTTTGCCCTATGGTTTGAAAAAGCGCGTTGAACTTGCACGCGCCTTGGCCGCTGAGCCGCACCTTCTGCTGCTTGATGAACCGATGGCTGGCATGAACGTCGAGGAAAAAGAGGATATGAGCCGCTTTATCCTAGATGTGAACGATGAATTTGGCACCACAATCGCGTTGATTGAGCACGATATGGGCGTGGTGATGGACCTTTCGGACCGTGTGGTCGTGATGGACTATGGACGCAAAATTGGGGACGGCACGCCCGAAGAAGTCCGCAACAATGAGGCCGTGATCGACGCCTATCTGGGGGTGAGCCATGATTAATCGGATGGACGTGACGACCGGAGGGCTATGCTAATGTCGGCTGATTTTCTGTATGGCATTGAGGTCGTGATCAACGGCCTGATGGCCGGGGTTCTTTATGCGCTGGTCGCACTTGGCTTTGTGTTGATCTACAAAGCGTCGGGAATTTTCAATTACGCGCAAGGGGTTATGGCCTTGTTCGGCGCGCTCACGCTGACCGGGATCATGTCGGGGCAGGTGCCCTTCGCCCATTTGATCAACGCAACCTTCGGAACGCATATTCATAACTTTGGATGGAATGTACCGGCCCTTGGGGCCATTGCGCTGACGCTGGTTGTGATGGTCGGCTTTGCGTGGATGGTCCAAAAATTCGTGTTCCGGCACCTTGTGGGGCAAGAACCGATCATCCTGTTTATGGCGACGATTGGGCTGGCCTATTTCCTAGAAGGAATGGGCGATCTGATGTGGGGGTCTGACATCAAGAAGCTTGATGTTGGCCTTCCTCAGGGCGGCTCGCGCTGGATTGAGGATATCACAGCCGGTCTTGGCGGTGACGATTTCTACGGCTTCTTTATCGACAAGCTGGATATGGTGGCGACCCTTGTCGCCGCGATACTTGTGATCAGCCTAGTGATGTTCAGCCAGTACACCAAACAGGGTCGTGCAATGCGCGCCGTGGCAGATGACCACCAAGCCGCTCTGTCGGTCGGTATCTCGCTTAACTACATTTGGATACTTGTCTGGTCGCTCGCAGGACTTGTCGCGCTGGTCGCTGGCATCATGTGGGGCGCGAAATCAGGCGTGCAATTCTCGCTTTCGCTGATCGCGCTCAAGGCGCTGCCGGTCCTGATGTTGGGGGGCTTTACCTCCATCCCCGGTGCGATTGTCGGTGGGTTGATCATTGGGGTGGGCGAAAAGTTGTTCGAATACCTCATTGGCGCACCTTTCCTTGGTGGTGCGACTGAAAACTGGTTTGCCTACGTGCTGGCCCTCATCTTCCTCGTCTTCCGGCCCCAAGGCCTGTTTGGCGAGAAAATTATCGAACGCGTATAGGAGGCGAGCATGTTTTATCGCGAAGCCGGAGACTTCAAAACGTCCTACGTGGCCGATAGCCAGACCTTTCCGCTCAAGCTTGATAAGGTTGGGTTTTGGGTGACCATGATGGTGGCATGGGGCGTCATTCCCTTCATCATCACGGACTACTGGGCAAGTGCACTGTTGGTGCCGTTTCTGATCTATGCGATCGCGGCAATCGGCTTGAATATCCTGACGGGCTATTGCGGGCAGGTGTCGTTGGGCACGGGCGGTTTCATGGCGGTGGGCGCATACGCCTGCTATAAATTGATGACCTCGTTCCCAGATGTGAACATCCTGATCCACATTCTTTTGTCGGGCGGGATCACGGCAGCAGTAGGAACTGCGTTCGGCCTGCCTTCGTTGCGGATCAAGGGCTTCTACCTCGCGGTTGCTACGTTGGCTGCGCAGTTTTTCCTTGTCTGGTTGTTCAACAAAGTCAGCTGGTTCTACAATTATTCAGCCTCGGGGCAGATTAACGCGCCTGAGCGGTTGGTGGCCGGTTTCGCGGTGACGGGGCCCGCATCGCCCGCGTGGGCACAATACTTGGTGTGCCTGTTCTTTGTGACACTTTGCGCGCTCATTGCTCGTAACTTGACCCGAGGATCCGTGGGCCGGTCATGGATGGCGATCCGGGACATGGACATCGCGGCCGAGATCATCGGCGTGAACCCGTTGCGCGCAAAATTGTCTGCGTTTGCTGTCAGTTCCTTCTTTGTTGGGATCGCGGGGGCGTTGTTTTTCGCGGTGTATCTAGGCGCGGTTGAGGTGGGTGAGGCCTTTGGCATCCAGAAATCTTTCCTCGTCTTGTTCATGATCATCATCGGCGGCTTGGGTTCGATCTTTGGCAGCTTTGCTGGGGCCGCCTTCCTTGTGCTGCTGCCCGTTGCGCTCAAGATTGTAGGCGTTGATTGGCTGGGCTGGCCCACCGATTTGGTCGCGCATTTCCAGCTCGTGATTGTGGGCGCGTTGATCATGTTCTTCTTAATCAAGGAACCCCACGGGCTTGCCCATATTTGGGGCTTGGCAAAGGAAAAACTCCGGCGCTGGCCTTTCCCCTATTAATACAGAACCCCGGATCAACCGGGGGCAATCCAAATATCAGACAATTGAAACTGGGAGGTATCATCTGATGAAATGTAAACTTATTGCTGCTGCTGTGGCAGGGACATTGGCCGCAGGGCCCGCGTTGGCGGATCTGGTCATACCCGATCTTAGCTATCGCACTGGTCCTTATGCAGCGGGTGGCACACCCTTTTCTGACGGCTATCAGGATTACTTCAACCTGTTGAATGCACGCGACGGCGGCATCGGCGGAGAGCCGATCCGGATCATCGAATGTGAAACCGGCTACAACACAGAAAAAGGCGTTGAGTGCTACGAGTCCACCAAGGGCGAGGGGGCTTTGATCTATCAACCGCTCTCGACCGGGATCACCTATCAGTTGATCCCCAA
>NZ_CEZFMW010000028.1:0-31897 GCF_982993085.1 Thalassobacter sp.
GCTACAAACACGCCTCGTGCATTTCGATCAACCATGTGGTCTGTCATGGCATCCCCAGCGCCAAGACGCTGAAAGACGGCGATATTCTGAATATCGACGTCACGGTTATCGTTGATGGTTGGTTCGGTGACACCAGCCGGATGTACGTCGCAGGCAAGCTGCCGCGCAAAGCCGAGCGGTTGATACAGGTCACCCATGACGCTCTGTTCAAGGGCATTGAGGCCGTTAAGCCGGGCAACACCTTTGGCGATATTGGTCACGCGATCCAAGCCTATGTCGAGGCGCATCGCATGTCTGTTGTGCGTGATTTCTGCGGTCACGGGCTGGGGCGGGTGTTTCACGCACCGCCGAACGTGCTGCACTACGGTCGCGAAGGGTCTGGACCCGTGCTGGAAGAAGGCATGTTCTTTACGATTGAACCGATGGTTAATCTGGGCCGTCCAGAGACCAAGGTGTTGGCCGATGATTGGACTGCCGTGACCCGAGATAAATCCCTGTCGGCGCAGTTCGAACACTCGATCGGTGTGACTGCGACAGGCTGTGAGATTTTCACGCTGTCGCCCTCGGGCCGGTTTCATCCAACTTATGAGTTGTAGAGCCTAAAAAGCGCTGCATTCGTAACGGTTTGTTTACCAGTTTAGCGCCATGTTGAGCGCATGGCAGCTGACTCACCTTCCAACGCTTTCAAAGAGGCACCTTTGCCGGGGTTCCTCGTGGACTGCACACCACCTATCCCTCATGGGTCTCGTTCTACCCCACCCCCCCCCAGCGAACGAGATCACAGGCGTGACCACCGCTCCCGGCTAAGACATCGCTTTATGGAGGGTGGGGCAGCTGCCATGCCTGACTATGAGCTATTGGAATTGATATTGTTCCGCGCGCTCGCGCGGGGGGATACCAAACCACTCGCAAAACGACTGCTCACGGCCTTTGGCGATCTGAACAGGGTGATGGCAGCCTCACCTGCGCGGATCAAGGATGTCAAAGGGGCGGGGCAGGCGGTGGTCGAACAACTTAAGATTATGGAGGCTGTGGCCCACCGCATGGCGCGGGCCCAAGTGATCCAAAAGCCGATCCTATCATCGTGGGATAGTCTGCTGGGCTATTTACAAACCGCGATGGCGCATCAGCAGATTGAACAGTTTCGCGTGCTGTATCTGGACCGGAAGAATGTCCTGATCGCGGACGAAGAGCAGGGCAAGGGCACAGTGGATCATGTGCCCGTCTATCCGCGTGAAGTGGTCAAGCGCGCGCTTGAGCTTAACGCCTCAGCGTTAATCTTGGTGCATAACCACCCTTCGGGTGATCCGTCACCTTCAGATGCAGATATCGAGATGACCTATGCGATCCGCGATGCGGCGCAAGTTTTGGGCATCGTCCTGCATGACCATTTGATCATCGGCAAAGCGACGGAGCTCAGCTTTCGTAGCCAAGGCTTGCTTTAGAAGCTTCCGTGACAGTGCTTGAACTTCTTGCCTGATCCGCAGGGGCATTTGTCATTGCGGCTCGGGTTGCCCCACGTGCTTTGGTCATTTTCATTAAAGTTGGGTGCAGCAGCTTCGGCGCCGTCTACGGCCTCTGCCGGTGTGCTTCCTGATGCAGCAGCCTGCTGGGCGGCTTGTTGGGCCATAAGCTGCGCAATAAGGGCTTTTTGCTCTTCTTCAGTGCGGGGTCGAATGGTAGACAGGATTTTGGTCACCTCAGCGCGGAGACTGTCGAGCATCGAGGCAAACAGCTGAAAACCTTCGGTCTTGTACTCATTCAGAGGGTCGCGCTGCGCATACCCGCGAAAGCCCACAACAGAACGCAACTGTTCGAGCATCAAAAGATGTTCGCGCCATTTACTGTCAATCGTTTGCAACAGCACCTGCTTTTCGATGGTGCGCATCGCGTCTGGCCCGAATTGCGCGGCCTTGGCTGCCATGTATTCGTCTGCGGCCTTAACGATCCGTTCACGCATAACTTCTTGGTCTACGCCGTCTTCTTCTGCCCAGTCTTTGACGGGCATATCGATGTTCAGATGCGCGGTGATGTCTGCATGCAAAGCTTCGGTGTCCCACTGCTCCGAATAGCTGCGGGGGGGCATGTGCAGGTCCACCAGATCGTCGATCACTTCATGGCGCATATCACGCGCCACCTCCGAGATATCCTCGGCTTCCATGATCTCAAGTCGCTGTTCAAACACCGCTTTGCGTTGGTCGTTCATGACGTCGTCGAACTTAAGCAACTGCTTGCGGATATCGAAGTTGCGGCCTTCGACTTTGGCCTGCGCCTTCTCAAGCGACTTGTTCACCCAAGGGTGTACGATGGCCTCGCCCTCTTTCATCCCTAGCGTCGAGAGCACCTTTTCCAGCCGCTCCGAACCGAAAATGCGCATCAGGTCATCGTCAAGGGACAGGAAGAAGCTAGACCGGCCCGGATCACCCTGACGGCCAGACCGGCCGCGCAACTGGTTATCAATCCGGCGGCTTTCGTGGCGCTCCGTCGCAAGTACGAACAGGCCGCCCGCATCGAGAACCTTTTGTTTTTCCTCAGCGACTTCAGCCTCAATCCGGGCGCGGGTTTCCGCAGGATCGGCCTCAGGGGTGTCAGCCATTGCCTGCAAAACACGCATTTCCACGTTGCCACCCAGCTGGATGTCCGTGCCGCGGCCCGCCATGTTGGTGGCGATTGTGACCTGACCCAGCTTGCCTGCGTCGGCCACAATCTGGGCTTCTTGCTCGTGCTGGCGCGCGTTCAAAACATTGTGCGCGATGCCCTCTTTGGTCAACAACTGGCTCAACATCTCCGATTTCTCAATCGAAGTGGTGCCGACCAGCACGGGCTGGCCCTTTTCGTTCGCTTCCTTAATGGAGATCACGACCGCATTAAATTTCTCTTGCGCAGTGCGGTATATCTGGTCGTGGTCGTCGACCCGCGCGATCGGCTTGTTGGTGGGCACTTCGACCACACCCAAACCGTAAATTGATGCAAATTCTTCCGCTTCGGTGGCGGCTGTGCCGGTCATGCCGGACAGGGTGTTGTATAGGCGGAAATAGTTTTGGAACGTGACCGAGGCGAGCGTTACGTTTTCAGGCTGAATTTGGCAGCCCTCTTTGGCCTCAATCGCTTGGTGCAGGCCATCGCCCAAACGACGCCCGGCCATCATCCGGCCAGTGAATTCGTCAATCAAAACAACTTCATTGTTGCGTACGATGTACTGCGTGTCCTTCAGGAACAGTTTGTGCGCACGCAAACCCTGATTAACGTGGTGCACCAAGGTGACACTTTCCGGGTCATACAGCGATGCCTCGGCGTCGAGCAGGCCAGCTTCGTGTAAGATCTCCTCAAGGAACTCGTTACCTTCGTCAGTAAAGGTCACGTTGCGGGTCTTTTCATCCAAAGTGTAGTGTTCTTCGCGCACCTGGGGGATCAGATCATTCACCTTGATATAAAGATCCGAGCGGTCCTCGGAGGGGCCCGAAATCACCAGCGGTGTCCGTGCCTCATCAATTAGGATCGAGTCGACTTCATCGACGATGGCAAAGAAATGCCCGCGCTGCGCCATGTCGGATTTATTGGCGCGCATGTTGTCGCGCAGGTAGTCAAAGCCCAGCTCGTTGTTGGTGGCGTATGTGATGTCTGCCGCGTAGGCCGCTTGTTTTTCGGCTTCGGGTTGCTGCGGGTATACGACGCCAGTCGTCATGCCCAATTGCGCAAAGACTTTGCCCATCCATTCAGCGTCGCGTTTGGCAAGATAATCGTTAACGGTCACCACATGGACGCCCTTGCCCGCAAGCGCATTCAGGTACGCGGGCAGGGTGGACATGAGGGTCTTGCCCTCACCAGTTTTCATTTCGGCAATGTTGCCTTCGTGCAGGAAAATCCCGCCTAACAACTGCACGTCAAAGGCCCGTAGGCCAAGCGCGCGGCGCGCACCTTCGCGGCAGTTGGCAAAGGCTTCGGGCAACAGGGCATCAAGGCTTTCGCCGTTTTGTGCCCGTTCCTGTAGTGTGCGGGTGCGCGCGATGATGTCTTCGTCGGACAGGGCCTGAAATTCAGGCTCCAGCGCATTGATTTGAGCGACAATCTTGCGGGTTGCTTTTACTTTGCGATCGTTCGGCGTGCCAAAAACCTTTTTGGCAATAGTTCCCATCCCCAACATCAGCGTCGCATCCCCAATCGTAACAGGCACACGGTCGCCCGCGCACAAAAAGTTGCTGACAGTCCGCTTGTCCCTGCGCCGCGAGGTCCCTATCAAGGAAGCTGAGCGCCAACTAAGTGGCGGACTGACTTCGTCTATCGGCACATAAGGGCCTGTCTATTGGGTGTCAACGTGACGAACCGGGCAAGCACGCAGGATTGAACCAGATTGAACACGGCGGGCCACACTTTGGCTCCGAGATAAGAGGACTTCCCCATGACATCGATGAAACGCTTTTTGGCCTCTGTGGCGATTGCTGCGGCCTTTGTTGCCCCCGCTCAGGCGCAGGATGCCAACACCGTTTTGGCCACTGTGAACGGGGTCGACATTACCTTGGGCCACGTTGTGGCATTGGTCGAAAACCTACCCGATCAGTACCAATCCCTGCCCGATGATGTTCTGTTCCAAGGTGCGATGGACCAGCTGATTAACCAAGAAGCATTGGCCGGGTCTGCGCGGGAAAACGTGAGCCGTGCGTTGCGTTTAACATTGGAGTTGCAGGAAAAAGCGTTGATCGCGCAATCCGTAATCGCCGATGCGAGCCAAGCAGAGGTCACCGAAGACGATCTGCGTGCGCTTTATGATGTAGAGTTTGCGGCCACGGTGCCCGCGCCTGAATTCAATGCCTCCCACATCCTTGTGGATAGCGAAGAGACCGCTGCGTCCCTCGTGACCCAAATCGAAGATGGCGCGGATTTTGCGGAATTGGCCAAGACACATTCCACCGGTCCGTCTGGCCCACGTGGGGGTGCGCTGGGTTGGTTTGGCTTGGGGCAAATGGTGCCTGAGTTTGAGCAGGCTGTCCTTGGGCTTGAGGTTGGCGCGGTCTCTGCGCCCGTGCAAACGCAGTTCGGCTGGCATGTCGTGACATTGAACGAACGCCGTGAGCAAAGCGCGCCTGCGTTTGAGGATGTACGTGCCGAACTGGAAGGTCAGTTGCGTGAGCAGCGTGGTCAAGAAAAAGCGGCATCCGTTGTGGCTGCTGCTGATGTCGTACGCGCCGAGATCGAACTGGATCCAGCGTTGATCCGGAACAGCGATCTGATCGCTGACTAGGTATCATGAAAACGGTTGAGCGTCCTGAGATGTCCAAGAAAAAGCAAAAAATCAAGGCGCTAAAGGCCGAAGTTAAACGTCTTCGCCGCGCGTTAGAGGCACCCAAAGGGCCGTTGGTCTCGCCCTTGGCCCCTGCCGTATTCCCGGAATTGCCCGTTGTGCCCGGCGTTCGCTTTGCCACGGCTGCGGCTGGTGTCAAATACGCAGGCCGCACAGATGTGATGCTGGCGGAATTGGCACCAGGGACCGCGGTGGCGGGGGTGTTCACACGATCCGCCACGCGGTCAGCGAACGTTTTGGATTGTCAGGCCAAGATCGGTAGCGCGCCGGATGCAGGGGCAGCGATCATCGTGAATTCGGGCAATTCAAACGCATTCACTGGGGCGGCTGGTGATAAGTCCGTTGCTGCAATTTGTGACGCAGTGGCGCAGGGATTGGCGTTGCCGGTGGATCGTGTCTTTACGGCTTCAACCGGGGTGATCGGGCAGCGATTGCCTCACGATAGGATCACCGCAAAGGTCACGGAATTGGTCGACGCGTTGCATTCGGACGGGGTGGCCGAAGCGGCCGCTGCAATCATGACAACGGACACCTTCGCGAAGGGTGCCAAGGCTACAGCTGACATTGCGGGCACGCCTGTCCAAGTCGTGGGTATTGCCAAGGGCTCGGGCATGATTGCGCCGGATATGGCGACAATGCTGGTCTATATTTTCACGGACGCGGCGATTGCGCAGCCCACCTTGCAGGCCATGTTGACGCGCCTCACGGATCGGACGTTCAATGCGATCACGGTGGACAGTGACACTTCGACCTCCGACAGTTTGATGCTTGCTGCGACCGGGGCGGCCGGGCACGCGATGATCGAAGATCTCGAAACGCCTGCGGCTGCCGCGTTTGAGGCCGCTTTGCACGGTGTGATGCATGATCTTGCCTTGCAGGTGGTGCGCGACGGTGAGGGTGCAACCAAGCTGGTTGAAGTCCAAGTCACAGGGGCCGCAAGCGAGGCGGATGCCCGTAAAGTCGCCTCTGCGATTGCCAACTCACCACTTGTGAAGACCGCCATCGCTGGTGAAGATCCCAACTGGGGGCGCATCGTGATGGCAGTGGGTAAGTCGGGCGCGGTTGCGGATCGCGACACGCTTACGATTTATTTTGGCGATATTTTGGTCGCGGAAAAGGGCTGGGTCAGCCCCGATTACACCGAAGAAGCCGGTGCCGCTTATATGAAAAACGATCACATTACCGTCGTGGTCGATCTTGGTGTTGGGGCTGCGCGCGACACTATGTGGACCTGTGATTTGACCTACCGGTATGTCGAGATCAATGCAGACTACCGGTCCTAATCCGGTTCTTGGGGGAAGAGTATGAAGGTCGTTTTGGTTTCGGCCGTTGCGTTGATTGACGTCGATGGACGGGTTTTGTTGGGGCAACGCCCCGAAGGCAAAAGCATGGCGGGCCTGTGGGAATTTCCGGGTGGCAAGGTAGAGCCCGGTGAGACGCCAGAAGCTGCATTGGTGCGTGAGTTGGAGGAAGAACTGGGCATCAACACGTGGTCGTCCTGCTTGGCGCCGTTAACTTTCGCCAGCCACAGTTATGACGATTTTCATCTTTTGATGCCTCTGTTCGCCTGTCGCAAGTGGGAGGGGCAGCCGCAATCGCGCGAAGGTCAGGCGCTGAAGTGGGTGCGACCCAACGCTCTCAAGGATTATCCGATGCCTGCGGCTGACGTGCCGCTTATCCCGATACTAAGAGATTGGCTGTAGCTCGGCGCATTGACGTTCATATACCTTTAACTGACCTAAATGGTTTTAGGTATGGGCGGATGCACGCGCTGCGAAATGCATCACGTGCCTCAAAATCAGGCGGTACGGGCGGGCGCACATACAACATATGTCCTTAAATCGCGCGTAAACACGTATTTATCGGCGAAAATACGCGCAAAAGGCGAGCGATCGGAACTAAAATTAATAGATGCTTAACTTGTGGGCACTATAACGTTTGTGAGGTTGAGGAGGAGCCCGCACAATGATCAAAACCATAATGATTGGATCGACCGTATCCGTGCAGGGCATTTTCGTGAAACTGCTGCCTAATAAATTGATGCAGGTCAGGGTCGGTTCCCGGATATTCACAGGGCGCCCAGTCGGGGCTGGCTGACCACTCTTCGTCGTCAGCCAACAGGAATTTAGACCCAGCCACCCAAGTTATCGCGTACAATGTCCGCGAGCGCATCCATGTGGACATCGTCATCGTTAAGGCACGGGATGTAGGTGAACTGCTCGCCACCGGCCTCTTCAAAGCTTTCTTTGATCTCTTCGTTGATTTCTTCCAACGTCTCGATGCAATCGGCTGAAAATGCAGGTGCGATGACGGCAATCTTTTTCTTGCCATCCTCTTCTGCAAGCCGCGCGACTTCTTTAACAGTGTAGGGCTTCAGCCATTCCTCCGGACCAAATTTCGACTGGAAGGTCGTCATGATCTCGCTCTTGTCCCAGCCCAAACGTTCACGCAGCAGGCGCGTCGTTTTCTGGCATTGGCAGTGGTAGGGGTCGCCCTCCATCAGATACCGTTTTGGCACGCCGTGGTAGGAACACACCAAGATGTCGGGCCGGTCTTCGATGTTGGCGTAGGCGCGTTCTACGGATTGCGCGAGGGCCTCAATATAGCGCGGATCGCTTGAATATGCAGAAACTGTTCGCACAGCGGGTTGCCATTTTGGGGCCATCAATGCGCGGAAAAACTGGTCGTTTGCCGTGGCGCTCGTGGCGCCCGCGTATTGAGGATAAAGCGGGAAAAACAAGATCTTATCACAGCCCGCTGCCAACATCTGTTCAACCTTGGATTTGGTCGATGGGTTGCCGTAGCGCATGCAGTAGTCCACCACCACACGGTCGCCAAAGCTCTCGGCCATGCGCTGCGCCATTTTGGCGGTTTGTGCCTTGGTAATTGTGGCCAAGGGGCTTTCGCCTTTGTCCTCGTTCCAAATGGATTTGTACGCCGCACCCGAGCTAAAAGGGCGTTTGGTCAAGATCACCAATTGCAACAGAGGCTGCCACAGCCAAGGCGAGTAATCGATAACGCGGCGGTCGCTCAGAAACTCACCCAGATAGCGACGCATCGGCCAGTAGGTATAGTGATCCGGCGTGCCCAGATTGGCCAGCAGCACACCGACTTTGCCAAACCGCACCTTGGGGTGATCCGCATCGGCATGGGTCAGCGAGCCGTCGGGCTTGAAGTCGGGCAGGGTGTTGCTTGGGGAATGCATCGCGTCTTTCATGTCGTCTCCGGTGGGGGGTAGCTTGTCTCAGTATACTCGACGGTGCCAAGCGCGTCAGCAAGGCGGGCAGTTGCCGAGCCGGGGCGCAGCGGTTTGGGTTGATCGGCAGAGGGAGCCCAGCCCGTAAGAAAGGCCAGTTCAAAGGTCGCGTGAATGCGACCACCCTCTGCGGGGAATGCTTGGCTATAAATATGGGCCGCTCGCGGGAAAAGGCCACGTTTGGGCGGCGTTTTGTGCCGATCTGCCAGTGCGTTGGTCTCGCCCATGGCGCGCAGATCGCTGATGAGGTGGAGCATGTCACGGTATGTCACCGCGCGCGTCAGCACGTCAGCCACAGGTAATGCCAGCCCAGCACGCCCCAAAAGCGCACCTAGATCGCGAATGTCGCCCATCGGGGCGACGCGTGGTGATAGGCCGCCCATCTCGGCAGCCTCCGCCTCCGAGATGGCAGTGCGTAGTTCGCGTAGGGTCTGGCCGCCAAAGGCCACGCACAAAAGCAGGCCATCAGGTTTGAGCGCGCGGCGCGCCTGTACCAACTGTCCAACGGGGTCATTTGCCCAGTGCAAAGCCATCGCATGGATGACCAGATCATGGGCGCCGGGCGTCAGATCCAGCAAATCAGTGTCGGGAACGAGGCGAGCATCGGGAAAGGCAGGTCCCCAAATTTGCGGCGCACCTGTCACAATCGCGGGCTCTGTAAACGTTCTGTTAACGTCGATGAGTCTTTCTTTGATCTCCTCAATGGCGTCGTTGTGCAGGAACCACGCGCCGACATCACCGACCCGCGCGGCGCGCGCACGGGTATGGGCCAGTGCGGTTTCATCAGTAAGGCGTGGCGTTTGGGTCGTCATAATCAGCGTAGATAGGAGAAACCTTTGGGTTTGCAAACCGTCATCCGTGCGCTTTTCCCGCCGCAATGCCTTCTGTGCGAGGCGTGGGTGGCGGAGGCAGGCGGTTTATGTCCGGATTGTTGGCGCGACACCGAGTTTTTGACGGGTGTTCTGTGTGACAGCTGTGCTGCCCCTTTGCCGGGTTTGACTGCGGATATCGCGGTGCATTGCGACACGTGTTTATCTTCGCCGCCACCATGGCGTCACGCGCGTGCGGTGATGCGCTATACTGGGCGGGGGCGGCACTTGGCGTTGGCTCTGAAGCACTCCGACAGGACCGATATCGCGCCGGGCGCTGCGGGCATGATGCACCGGGCGGCCCATGATCTTATTTCCGCAAAAAGTGTTTTTGTGCCGGTGCCGTTACATTGGACCCGCTTGGCCAAGCGCCGCTATAACCAATCAGCGCTATTGGCGCAGGCGCTCGCACGACAGGCGGATGCTCAGGCGGCTTTGGGGGCTTTGCATCGGCCCAAACGTACACGCTCTCTGGGTGGGTTAAATGCGGATGCCCGCGCTAGGGAACTGGATGCGGCAATCGTCGTCGCGCAACCTCAATCCGTTCTGGGCCGTCATGTTATTTTAGTTGATGATGTCCTGACCTCTGGGGCTACGTTGCGCGCCTGCGCGCGTGCGGTTCAGCAAGCGGGTGCTGCTCAGGTTGATATTGTGGTTCTGGCTCGCGCTACGCCGCAGGTCTGATTGCCAATGGCCTCGCGGCTGGACCTTTGTGTGTGGCCATGCTTTAGGACTGTGTAACCCACAGCCCCTGCGAGAGGAGTGCACATGCAACCCGTCGAAATCTATACCTCCCCCACATGTGGTTTTTGCCATGCGGCCAAGCGGCTTTTGTCGTCTAAGTCGGTGAATTTTGTTGAATTTGACGTCTCGCGCACACCCGAAAAACGCCAAGAAATGATGTCGCGGGCCCACGGTGGGCATACCGTGCCGCAAATTTTCGTAGGCGATATTCATGTGGGTGGCTGCGATGACCTGTATGCTTTGGAACGCGCGGGAAAGCTGGACGCGCTCTTGGCGGGGTAGCGAAACCCCATGAGGCTGGGCCTGATCCAACCCACCGCGAGCGATACGCCCGCCGACAACCTTGCGGCCACATTGGCTGATATCGGGCGGGCCGTTGAGCAAGGGGCCGAATGGGTGCTAACCCCAGAGGTCACCAATTGCGTGTCTGCCAGCCGCACTCGTCAGATCGAAGTGCTAGAACTAGAAGAGCATGATGCGACCTTGCCTGCGTTGCAAAAGGCGGCTGCGGATCATGGAATTTGGCTGCTGATCGGCTCGCTTGCGATCAAGACAAACGACCCTGATGGGCGCTTTGCCAACCGATCCTACCTGATTGATCCCTTTGGCGAAATTACAGCTCGCTACGACAAGATCCATATGTTCGACGTGGATGTTTCCGCGACCGAAACCTACCGCGAAAGCGAAGGTTATCGCCCGGGTGACAAAGCGGTGCTTGCGCAGACCCCATGGGGCGCAGTGGGGATGACAATTTGCTATGATGTGCGGTTCGCCCATTTGTACCGGGGGCTGGCACAGGCAGGGGCGACGTTTTTAACCGTGCCTTCTGCCTTTTCGCCCGTCACGGGGGCTGCGCATTGGCATGCTCTGTTGCGGGCGCGCGCCATTGAAACAGGCTGTTTTGTGATTGCACCTGCCCAAACCGGTATCCACCCAACGACGCGTGGCCGTGCGCGGGCAACCTATGGTCACTCGCTTGTCGTAACGCCATGGGGCGACGTGGCGCTGGATGCGGGTGACGCTTGCGGTGTATACCTGTGCGACATCGCGCCAGAAGAGGTGGCGCAGGCACGCGCACGTGTGCCCTCTATCACAAAGGACGCGCCCTTTACCGGGCCCTAACGCAGCAAAAAGAATGACGACCGACACCGAAGACCTCGCCGTATCGCTCTTTTCGGAGATGCTCACAGCAGATCAACTGTTGCGGAGCAGGCTGTCCAAAGTGCTGCCCAAGGGGATGGAGTTGAGCCATTTTGCCGTGCTGAACCACCTTGCGCATATCCAAGAAGAGCGGTCCCCCGCGCAGCTGGCCCAGACATTCAATGTCACCCGCGGCGCGATGACCAATACGTTGGGCAAGCTGGAGTGGGCCGGTCATGTCCATATCCGTCCGGACTGGGATGACGCTCGGCGCAAAATGATCGCGATCAGTCCTGCGGGTATCAAGGCGCGCGATGCCGCAGTGGCGGCGCTTTTGCCGCTGATCGTGGATTTGGTTGAAAGCATTGGCCGCCAAAAGGCACGCGCGACCGTGCCTGTCCTGCGTGAAATGCGTAATCGACTGGCCAGAGACGATTGATCAAACTGACAATCGCATTGCAAAAAGGGCGCCCCGAAGAGCGCCCTTTTCTAAAATGTATGTCATAAATAAATTTTAGAGGAACCTGAGATCAGGATTTCTTGCGACGGCTCCGCATAAAGGCGATGCCACCCAGACCTGCAAACAGCAGGGGCAGGGATGCTGGCAGCGGAACAGCAGCCATTGTCAGGTTAGCGAATTCAAACGCGGGCAGACCAACCGATTTGAAAGTGATCGAGTCGAAGCCAGCGCCTGTTGTGTCTGTGATCGTGACCAGCACCGCACCACGGCCAAGACCGGGCGAAGGGAAGATCGGCTGCAGAGCGGGGTCTGCACCGTTGATCACAGTCGTGGTGCCGCCACCGGACAATGTGATTTCGAGATCGTTGTATGTGTCTGGCGAGCCCCAGATGAACGAAACTACGCCCATCGCGTTGCCGGTCAGGCTGTATGTCGCCGTCGCGTCGCGGGAAACCGCCGTATAAAGTGCAGATGGATCGTCGACATTGATGATGCCGGTCCATGGGCTTAGACGTTGGTTAGGAAACGTCGAAGAATTGCCGAAGACGTTCTCGGCTACAAAGCCAGTTGTCGAGTCCGCGAGCGGGTTGGCAACTGGTGTTGTTGGAATGACATTGGATTGCGTGATCGTCACGGCGAATGCCAATGACGCAGAGGCAGCCAACATCCCCGCAGCAACTAAAGTGGTTTTTAAAGTTTTAAACATGATTTCCTCATCAGTAACTAATCTTAAGATACATTACCTGAGGTGTTTAAAATCTTCAACGTTTTCATGCAAAAATGACCATAACCCTTAAAAATGGACAAATTTGAGTGAAAACAAGGCACTTATGGGGCGAAGTTGCGCAGCCGTTAAGCACATCTCGTTTTGTGACGTTAACGTTTTGTTATCTTTTGATACTCGCAGTCACGTAATTGACCGAAAGATCCTTGGCAGAGATTCGCCACTTCCACGTCACCGGATTGAACTGAAATCCTTTGCGGTCGACGGGCGTGAGGCCGGATTGTTCAATGAGTTGAAAGAGTTCGTCAGGGGTGATGAACTTGCGCCAATCGTGGGTACCTTTGGGCAGCCAACGCATCACATATTCGGCGCCGATGATCCCCATGACAAAGCTTTTGGGGTTCCGATTCAGGGTCGAACAGATCATCAACCCACCTGATTTCATCAAGTGCTGACATGCCGTTAGATAAGCGAGGGGGTCGGCTACGTGTTCAACAACCTCCATGTTCAGAACGACATCAAAGCGGGGCTCATCGCTTGCGGCTAAATCTTCGGCCGTTGTGCAGCGGTAATCGATTTCGAGACCAGATTGCTCTGCGTGCAGCTGAGCAACGGGGATGTTCCGCTCAGCCGCATCAACGCCCACCACGGTCGCACCCAGTCGTGTCATTGGTTCTGCCAAAAGGCCGCCACCGCATCCGATATCCAGCAGGCGAAGGCCTTTGAATGGCTCTGGCTGGGTCAAGTCACGGTCAAATTCCATCGCAATCTGCTGGGTAATATAGTCCAGCCGGCATGGGTTAAGCATGTGTAGCGGCTTGAACTTGCCATTGGTGTCCCACCATTCGGCGGCCATGGCTTCGAATTTTGCGATCTCGGCGGCGTCAACTGTTGTGGTCATGGGGGCAACTCTTCGGTAGGGTTTGTGTGGTGCAAGGTTTCCAAAGGGCTATATAGAGCACCCATGGACAGATACCCGAGTCAAAAGCGCGCAGGCGCATACCTGTACCCGCCGTTGGACCCCTGGGACCAGCGAATGCTAGAGGTAGGCGAGGGGCACCGTATCTATGTAGAGCAGTGCGGCAACCCCGAAGGCGCGCCGGTGATTGTGCTGCATGGTGGCCCCGGTGGCGGCTGTAGCCCATCGATGCGGCGCTATTTCGACCCAAATGTGTGGCGGATCATTCTGTTTGATCAGCGTGGATGTGGCCGCTCGCGTCCCCACGCGGTGGTCAAAGACAACACGACATGGCACCTCGTACGCGATATTGAGGCCATTCGGAACACGCTAGGCGTTGATCGTTGGGCGGTTTTTGGGGGGTCATGGGGCGCGACGCTTGCGTTGATTTACGCGATTACTCATCCCGAACGGGTGGGTTACTTGGCGGTGCGCGGTGTGTTCTTGATGATGCAGCGTGAGTTGGATTGGTTTTATGGCGGCGGCGCGGGGCAATTTTGGCCCGAGCAATGGGCGCGGTTTGTGGGCCTGATCCCCGAAGAAGAGCGGCACGACCTGATCGCGGCCTATCATTCGCGGCTGTTTTCCGCTGATCTGATGCAGGAGACCCGCTATGCCCGGGCATGGGCCGCGTGGGAAAATGCGCTGGCCTCGATGGCGAGCCAAGGCCACGGCGGTGATAGCCCTGCGGAATACGCGCGGGCCTTTTCCCGGCTTGAGAACCATTATTTCGTGAACAAAGGCTGGCTTGAATCCGACGGGTGGATTTTGAACAACCTTGGCCGCATTGCGGGCACCCCCGGTGTGATCGTGCAGGGCCGGTATGATATGATCTGCCCGCCGTATTCTGCGCAGGCGTTGTCGGATGCGTGGTCCGGTAGCACGCTGCACATGATCCCAAATGCAGGTCACGCCCTGTCGGAGCCTGGCATCAGTGAGGCATTGGTCGAAGCGATGAACCGCGCGGGCCAACGGACCAAATCGCTGGGGCTGCTTTAGCGCGGGCATTGCCCGGCCAGGCAGGCCCGGACCTCTGCGCGGGCGGCGGGGCTGTCACGGTGCAGAGCATACTCAGGGCAGGGGCCCGATCGTAGCACATGGGTGTCTCCGCGGCGCTCTAGAAATGCGATGTAGCCGCCTTGTGGTACGGCTCCGCACCATTGGCCTGCGCAACTCACCTCGACGGTAATGATTTCATTGAAGCGTTGGTTCAGCCCGCCAGCGCCCGCGCGCACCCCCGAAAACCTAGCCTTGGCCACAAAAGAGAGCGGCACCCCGCGCAGATCCGTGCGAGCCGTGCTTTGCTGGCCACCCAGTCGGTCCACAATGCCGGCAGCCAGCACATAGGCCCGGTCCGAGCCCGCGGCAAAGCGAAAGCTGTCCGAAAGGGTAGGCGCCTGCTTGCAGGATAACGCCTGCGCCTGAGACGCAAGTGTTAGGGCAATGACAACGGCGCGGAACATAGGCTTAGCCTGCACGTAGAAATACGCGCAGGATAAGGGGGTATATCGTCGCTACAGAAGTGCAAACTCCCGCAAGACATCGCGGTAGATGTCACGCTTGAACGGCACGATGGCATCCAGCAGGTCAGGCCCACGCATCCACTGCCAGCGCAGGAATTCGGGGTGCTCGGTTTCGATCACGATGGCCGTGTCTGGCGCAAGCATGCGCATACGAAACCATGTCTGCTCTTGGCCGCGAAACCGCCCCTTCCAAAGCTTGGGCAGTAAATCCAGCGGTAGATCGTAGCGCAGGGGTGTCGCAGTTTGTCCAAGGACATCGACCTGATCGGCGCGCAGGCCGGTTTCTTCCTCCAGCTCACGCAGGCCCGCAGTGCGTAGGTCTTCGCCTGCGTCCACACCACCCTGCGGCATTTGCCACGCGCCGGGGGTATCAATCCGCTCACCCGCCCAGATCAGCCCATCGGAGTTGAGAAGGCACAGGCCCACGTTGGGCCTGTACGGCAGCTTGGCTGCATCTTCTAACGTGATCATCAGTTTATTGCACCGCCATATCGATGGCGCTGAGGCCTTTGAGGATATCAACCGCATAGGCCAATTGGTAATCGTCGGTGCGCAGCTGCGCGGCCTGTTCAGCGGCTTCCTGCTCTTGCAGGATCTGCTGCTGTTGATCTTCGCTCAGACTGTCGTTTGAGATGGACCCACGCAGACCCGCCTCAGAGCGGCGAGGGCGATCATCGGCCTCTTCTTCGGATGGTTGCACGCGTGGCGGTTGCTGCACCACGATGTCGGGTGACACGCCCAAGGCTTGGATCGAGCGGCCCGAAGGCGTGTAATAGCGCGAGGTCGTCAAACGCATCGCCCCGTCACCCTGCACAGGCATGATCGACTGAACCGATCCTTTGCCAAAGCTTTTGGTGCCCACGACCACGGCGCGGCGATGGTCCTGCAAGGCACCTGCCACGATCTCGGATGCAGAGGCCGAGCCGCCGTTGATCAACACGACCAGCGGCAGGCCGTTGATCGTGTCACCGGGGCGCGCGTTGAAACGGTCGCCATCACGCGGGTTGCGCCCACGGGTCGAGACGATTTCGCCCTGCTCAAGGAAAATGTCAGCCAGTTCGACACCCGCCGTCAGCAGACCACCGGGGTTGTTGCGCAAATCCAGCACAACGCCGTTGATGTTGTCCAAACCACCTGCGGCTTCGATCTCACGCTCCATGCCGTCGCGGACGTTGGGCAGAGTCTGTTCGTTAAAGGTCGAAACCCGCACCACGACACTGTCACCTTCGGTGCGGACCCGTGCGGCGGTCAGCTTGATGTTGCCGCGGGTAACGCCAATCTCTAGCGGCTCCTCTACGCCTTCGCGGCGCACGGTCAACTCGACATCGGTGCCCACAGGGCCTTTCATTAATTCGACCGCTTCGCTGAGCGTCAGGCCAAGCAGGCTTTCACCATCGACGGCGGTGATAAAGTCGCCCGCCTCGATGCCCGCCTCAAGTGCGGGGCTGCCGTCCATCGGCGTGACAACTTTCACAAAGCCGCTTTCTTGCTGCACCTCAATCCCGAGGCCGCCGAACTCACCGCGGTTATCCACCTGCATGGCCGTAAAGGCCTGTGGCGGCAGATAGCTGGAATGCGGATCAAGTGAGGTCAGCATTCCGTTGATGGCGGCTTCAATCAGCTCTCCCTCATCGACTTCCTCGACGTATTGGGTGCGGATGCGTTCAAAAATAATTCCAAACAGGTCAAGCTGTTCGTACACACTGGCCCGGTCTCCCGCTTCTTCAGCAAGCAAAGGCCCGGCAATGTAGGTTGTCGCGCCAATCCCGGTAATCGTGCCGACTGCGGCGGCCATGAGCATCTTTTTCATTTGATCTCTCTTTTATGCATCAAGCGGCGGGCCTATTGGGCAAACCAATCCGCGGGGTCCACCGGTGTGTTCCGGTCTCTTACCTCTATATAAAGCGTCTCGGAGCGGCCTGCGCCACCACCTTGTCCCACCTCGCGCAGAAAATCCTGCGCTCGTGGCAAGGTGCCGCCCATCACGCCGACGGGTGCGCCTTGGCTCAGAATGGTACCGGATGTTCCGTAAGTCTCTGACATTCCAGCAAGAATGATCAACTCATTGGGGCCGGGTTCCAGTATGATGACCTGCCCTTGGTCCAACAAAGGGCCTGCATAGCGAATGGTCGCGTCTAACGGAGATGTGACCAACGCGCCGGGTGTTGTGGCGATGAGCCAGCCGTTGCGGACAATTCCGGCGGCATCTGCTTCACCAAAGGTGCGCAGCACTTGGCCGGTGACAGGCAGCGGCAGGGCCGTGGTCGTGGCTTCGGGCGCTGGTGTCGTACCCGCCCCCGAAAGGGTGCCTAGACCATCGGCAAAGCCCGACAACGTATCGGCGTTTTGCACGAGAGCGGCCATGGCATCGGCGTCCTGGACAAACCGTTGTGGGCGGTCTGTACGATTGGACAAGGCGGTGGCCAGTGCCGTGCGGGCGGTCTGTACCTCGGCCAATCCAGTTTCAAGCGTTATCTGGGCATGGTTTTGCAGATCCCGCAAAAGCGCGAGGTCGGCCAGGTCCGTGCGCAGGGCGTCGACCTCGGCCTGTATGGCGGGGGTGATCGCGGCCACCATTTGCCCTGCTTGCGCGGTGCCAACAGGCCCCGATGGATGCAGCGTCAAAAGGGGGGCAGGCGTGTGCCCGATCCGTGCGAGCACGCCCAAAAGTTGGGCCACTTCGGCGCGACGGTCCTCAAGGTCTGCTGCCAAAACCCGTTCACGCGCGTTAACCTGTCGGAGGCCGTCGCGCAGCGCGGATAAGCCATCCTCATAGGCGCGAACGGTTCGGGTCAGGGCCGCGATCCGGTCTGAGGCGCGGTTCGCATCTGCAAGCAGATCACCCGCTGAAATCAACTGCTGTGCTGCGGCGCGGGCCGTTTGTTCCAGCGTTTGCGCGCGGGCAGGCCCCACGGATAGCGCGCTCAACGCACCCGCCAGTGTGGCGGCCATGATGACCGCGCGCAGGATCATCCGAACAGGCACCGGCCTGTCATCTCGGGCGGCGGTTGCAGTCCCATCAGGGCCAGCACCGTGGGCGCGAGGTCGGCCAAACGTCCGTCTTGCATCGTGGCGCCTGCGGGGCCACCAACCATGATCACCGGAACGGGGTTCAGCGTGTGGGCCGTATGTGGCGCGCCGGTTGTTGGTTCAACCATGGTTTCGCAATTACCGTGGTCGGCGCAGATAATTGCCGCACCCCCTTTGGCCTTGAGGGCGGTTAGGGCGGCACCAAGCCCGGTATCCACAGCCTCACATGCTTTGGCGGCGGCTGCGAGGTCCCCGGTGTGACCCACCATGTCTGGGTTGGCGTAGTTCACAACGATCAGGTCGTAGCCTGCGTTAATCGCGCTGATAAAATGCTCGGTCACTTCAGCGGCGGACATCTCGGGTTGAAGGTCATAAGTCGCGACCGCGGGTGATTTCGGCATGAACCGATCCTCGCCTGGCTCGGGTGTTTCCTTGCCCCCGTTCAAAAAGAACGTGACATGCGGGTATTTCTCGGTCTCTGCGAGGTGGAATTGCCGTTTTCCGGCCTGAGCCACCCATGCGCCCAACGTGTTTTCAACCTGCTTTTTGGGGTAGACCGTGGCCATAAAGGCGTTGTGCGCCTCGGAGTAGTCGACCATGCCCAGCATATGCAGCGGTGTTTGTGTGCGGGCGAACCCGACAAAAGCAGGATCGGCCAGCGCACTGAGGATTTCGCGGGCGCGATCGGCCCGGAAATTGAGGCAAAAGAACCCGTCGCCCTTTGCCATCCCGGTGTGACCTGGGAGGACGGTCGGGGCGATAAATTCGTCCGTTTCGCCTTTGGCATAGCTTTGGGCTACGGCGGCGCCTGCTTCAGACGCACTTGCCCCTTTGGCAAAGACCATGGCGTCATACGCGCGTTCAACCCGGTCCCAGCGGGTGTCACGGTCCATCGCCCAATAGCGACCAATCACCGTTGCGATCCGCGCGCCAGCGGGTAGGGCAGACTGAAGTTGGTCAAGGAAGCCATCGGCAGATTGTGGCGCCACGTCGCGGCCATCGGTGATGGCGTGAATGGCCACGGGCACACCAGCGGCGGTGATCGCATCAACGGCGGCGATAATGTGAGACAGGTGCCCATGCACGCCGCCATCAGACACAACACCCATCAGGTGCGCGGTACCGCCTGATGCCTTTAGGATGCCGATCCAAGCGGTCAGCGAAGGCGCGGTGGCAAAACTGCCATCCTCTACCGCTAGATCAATCTGGCCCAAATCCATCGCAACCACGCGGCCCGCGCCGATGTTCATGTGTCCAACCTCTGAGTTGCCCATTTGCCCACGCGGTAGGCCCACATCGGGGCCATGGGTGATCAGAGTGGCATTGGGGCAGGTCGCCATCAGGCGATCCATGGTGGGCGTATGCGCCACATCCGGGGCTGAGGTTGCGGGCGTGTCGGATAGGCCCCATCCATCCAGAATACACAGGACGACGGGTGCTTTGGCGGGGGTGGTTTGTTTGGTCATGGTCATCTTTTGGACCAAGGGCCGCTGCGGGACAAGTCCCGGCGCAGGCGCGGTTCAGACCCGGTGGTAGGGGCTGCCTGCCAAAATGCTTGCGGCGCGGTACATCTGTTCGGCCAACATGACCCGGACCAGCATATGCGGCCAGACCATCGCGCCAAAGCTGATTGTCATGTCCGCCTGTGCCCGCAGGCTTGGATCAATGCCGTCTGCGCCGCCAATCACAAAGGCCAGATCCCCCCGGCCCTGATCGCGTACACGTCCCAGTCGGTCGGCAAACGAAGGTGAGGTCATGACTTCGCCGCGTTCATCCAGACACCAAAGTGCAGCCCCAGTCGGCAGCGCGCGGCGCAGCAAATCTGCCTCTGCGGCCATACCGCCGCCGCGTTTATCCTCAACCTCAACAACGCGCGCGGGGCCCAGCCCTAGGCTGCGCCCCGTACGGTCAAACCGGGTCAGATAATCGTCGATTAGTGCTTTTTCTGGCCCTTTGCGGAGCCGGCCCACAACGCACAGGTGAAGGCGCATCAGACCTTCGCAGCGCTCGCGGAAGCGGGGTCAGACGGGCTGGCTTGCCACATCTTTTCCAGTTGGTAGAATTCGCGCACTTCGGGGCGGAACACGTGGACGATCACGTCACCTGCGTCGAGCAGGACCCAATCACCGGCGCCTTTGCCTTCGATTTTGCAGCTCCGGCCCAGCTGGACCTTAAGAACTTCGGCCAGCTTTTCCGATAGGGCGCTGACCTGACGTGTCGAGCGGCCCGAGCAAACCACCATGTGGTCCGCCATCGAGGTTTTGCCGCGCAGGTCAATCTGCACGATATCTTCGGCCTTTTCGGCCTCCAGCGATGTCAGGATAAGGGCAAGCGTAGCGTCCGAAGCGGCCGTATCGCTGGTTGCGTGTGGCGCTGTCGTGGCGCCCGGGGTCTGAGCAGACAGGGTCTGATCCTCCAAAAAATGGTGCGCCTCTCGCGCGTCCTGTCCGCAGGCTACCAAAGGTTGAGCCGCAAAACAATGATATCCGCAGTCGTGCGGAAGCGGCCTGATGCCCTGTGATGGGCGGAATGTCCAGCCCCCATGGGCCAGGGCTGCTGCGAAGGGCGCGAATTGCCATGGTGATCGTTAGGGTGTCGGTTGATCCGCGTCCTGCTGCGTGGGGTTCAGCATCGTGACCTCGCGCTGCGGGAAGGGGATAGAAATGCCATGTTCTCGGAAGGCATCCCACAAAGCCAAGAAGACGTTACCGCGAATGTTGGTCAGCCCGCCGGTGGGGTCTTTGATCCAGAACCGTAATATGTAGTCTACTGAACTGTCGCCAAATCCCACGATGTGACACACAGGCGGGCGGTGGCTGAGGACACGTTCAACGCCTTGCGCGGCTTCAATCGCGACTTTGCGCACCAGATGGGGGTCGTCGTTGTAGGCTGTGCCAAAGTGGATATCGAGGCGGACAAATTCATTGGAGTGGGACCAGTTGACCACTTGGCCTGTGATTAGGTCTTCATTCGGGATCAGGTATTCCTTGCCGTCGCGGGTCACCACGCTAGCGTAGCGCGCGCCCAGAGTCTGGATCCAGCCGAAAGTATCCCCAAGCGAGATCACGTCGCCGGGCTTGATCGACTTGTCGAGCAGGATAATCACGCCGGACACAAGGTTGGACACGACCTTTTGCAGGCCGAACCCCAGCCCCACGCCGATGGCCCCCGACAAGACCGCAAGCCCGGTTAGGTCGATGCCGACAGCCCCCAAGCCAATAAAGATCGCGGCCCCATAAAACACGACTTGGATGACCTTGATGGCCAGAACCCGCATCGAAGGGGACATGTCCTCATTGGTTTGCAGCCGTTCTGCGGTGGTGCGGGTGATAAAACGCGCGCCCATCACAAGTACCGCCAAAAGGGCCGCGCCTTGCAGGATTTGCCACAAGCTGATGGAGCTATCGCCCATGCCAATGCGGGCGCTGTCTAGTACGACCTGTGTGTCGTCATCCAATTGTAACAGGCGCAGCGTGATCCATATCCACGCGGCCCAATTTACAAAGCGGCGCAAAACGTTGTTTTTGATAAGCCGCGTGGCAAAGGCCACAATCAGCCAAGCGGTGGCCAGATTGGCGGCAATCGCAATGAGATAGTAGCGTGAAGGAAAACGGAACATCTCCTGCATGATGGCCAGCGCGCCCCATGCAAGAAGGACAAACACGATCCCTCGTAGCCGGTTGCGGACCACCACCAACCAGCGCAATTGCCACTTTGGCATCCCTTCACGGGTGCGGACCCATGCCTCTAACCTTGGGGTCAACACTCTGCGCGCGCTCTCGGCAACCATGAACAAAACCACAAGGATTACGATTTGCGTCAGGCTTGAGGGGCGCAAAAGCCCAGACGCAAACAGCTCCGCCTGCCGCAGGATCATCTGCGCGGTGTCGCTGGCGAGCTGTAGTGTCGTGGTGTCGGTTGGTGGGCTTTCGTGATTTGCCATATCAGCAGAGTGCGCCAGCGATGCGCGCGCGGCAAGGGGTATGGTTTATCAGGAGTGCGCGCCCGATCTGAGGCGTGCGCGCGCGGTGTGAAACGCGTCCCTTGCGAAGGGCGCAATCCGGTTGTATCTCAGCGTTATGACGAGCTTTATTCTCATGGAAGATCGCGCCCGCCTGCGTGAACGCTTTTACGGCGCCTCCATGAGCGTGCGCGCGCGCCTCGGCTGACCCGCCCACCCCTGAACAGACCACAGACGCTCACCAACAACATCACGGGAGAGGACCCCATCATGTCCCCCAAAACGCTCTATGACAAAATCTGGGATGCGCACCTTGCGCACGAAGCCGAAGACGGCACCAGCCTGCTGTATATCGACCGCCACCTTGTGCACGAAGTGACCTCGCCGCAGGCGTTCGAAGGCCTGCGCCTGACGGGACGCAAAGTGCGCGCGCCAGAAAAAACCATCGCGGTGCCGGATCATAACGTTCCCACGACCCCCGGTCGTGAAGACCCCGCCAATATGACCGAAGATTCGGCCATTCAGGTTGCGGCCCTCGACAAAAACGCCAAGGATTTTGGCATTCACTATTATCCCGTGTCTGACGTGCGTCAGGGTATCGTGCACATCGTTGGCCCCGAGCAGGGCTGGACCTTGCCCGGCATGACCGTTGTGTGCGGCGACAGCCACACTGCGACCCACGGCGCGTTTGGCGCGTTGGCCCACGGCATCGGCACGTCCGAGGTTGAGCACGTTCTGGCCACGCAAACGCTGATCCAGAAGAAATCCAAAAACATGAAGGTCGAGATTACTGGCAAACTTGCGCCAGGTGTGACCGCCAAGGACATTGTTCTGACCATCATCGGTGAGACCGGAACCGCAGGCGGCACCGGCTATGTGATTGAATACTGTGGTGAAGCGATCCGCGATCTGTCCATGGAAGGTCGTATGACCATCTGTAACATGGCCATTGAGGGCGGCGCGCGCGCGGGCCTCATCGCACCGGATGAAACCACATATGCCTACGTCGAAGGCCGCCCACATGCGCCCAAAGGTGCCCAGTGGGAAGCTGCGATGAATTGGTGGAAAACGCTGTATTCCGACGATGATGCGGCGTGGGACAAGGTCCTGACGATCCGGGGCGAAGACATTGCGCCGACCGTCACTTGGGGCACTTCGCCCGAGGATGTTCTGCCCATCACGGCCGCGGTGCCATCGGCGTCTGATTTCAAAGGCGGCAAGGTCGATGCGGCGCAACGCTCGCTCGATTACATGGGTCTGACTGCGGGCACGCCGCTGGCAGAGGTTGCCATCGATACGGTCTTTATCGGTTCGTGCACCAATGGCCGGATTGAGGATCTGCGCGCTGCTGCCGCGATCCTAAAGGGCAAAAAGAAGAAAGACGGTATCCGCGCGATGGTCGTTCCGGGCTCGGGCCTTGTGCGTGCGCAGGCTGAGGAAGAAGGCTTGGCGGATATCTTTAAGGAGGCCGGTTTTGAATGGCGCCTTGCGGGCTGTTCGATGTGTCTGGCAATGAACCCCGACCAATTGGCGCCGGGTGAGCGGTGTGCCGCGACATCCAACCGTAACTTTGAGGGTCGTCAGGGCCGGGGTGGGCGCACGCATTTGATGTCGCCTGCAATGGCCGCGGCTGCTGCGATTACGGGTCGTCTGACGGATGTACGCGACCTGATGTAGGGGCTTTGGTGGGCGTCTCGTGCGAGGCGCCTGCTTTTATAGTAAACAAAATGCCGCCCATGATGTCATGGGCGGCATTTTGTTTTGGGTTTATGGATTAACGAGCGAATTGCCCATTAACTTATTCGGCTGCGATGGCAGCGGGTTTTTCGGCGCGTACCGCGCTGAACTTGAACTCAGGGATTTTGCCGTATGGATCGACCGCAGAGTTTGTCAGTAGGTTTGCTGCCGCCTCAACATAGGCAAAGGGCAGGAACACCATGTCTGGGGCGACGGCGCGGTCCGCGCGCGCCATGATTGTCACGGACCCGCGGCGCGTGGTCAGTTGAACCATCTCACCGGGGTTTACCCCGAGTTTTCGAAGGGTTGACGGGTGCAGCGAAGCGTTTGCTTCGGGCTCAACCGCGTCCAAAACACTTGACCGCCGGGTCATAGAACCGGTGTGCCAATGCTCAAGCTGACGACCGGTGGTAAGGATCATAGGGTAATCCGCATCGGGCGCTTCGGCGGGTGGGATCACATCTGCGGGCGTAAACCGGGCGCGTCCTTCGGGCCGTGGAAACCCGTCCGAGAAAACAATGGCTTGGCCGGGGTCCGTGGGTGAGAGTGACGGATAGGTAACCGCATTCTCGCCCTCAAGCCGATCCCACGTGATGTTGTTAAGGGACTTCATAAAGCCCTTCATCTCGGCGAAAACCTCGCTTGGGTGGGTGTAGGTCCAGTCCAGCCCGCAACGCTTTGCAAGCTCTGTGGTGATCCACCAATCCTCTCGGGCTTCGCCGGGTGGCGTCACGGCAGGACGGCCCATTTGGACCTGTCGGTTGGTGTTGGTGACGGTGCCAGATTTTTCAGCAAAGGCAGAGGCTGGCAAGATCACATCAGCGTAGTTCGCTGTTTCCGTTATGAAAATATCCTGCACCACAAGGTGATCCAGCTTGGCGAGTGCTGCACGCGCGTGGTCAACGTCGGGGTCTGACATCGCGGGGTTCTCGCCCAAGATATACATTGCTTTGATCTGGTCGGCATGGATGGCATCCACGATTTCCGTGACCGTCAGACCCTTTTCGGCCGAGAAATCAGCACTGCCCCAAACTTCGGTAAATGCGCCGCGCACACCATCATCGGTGACGGTCTGATAATCGGGCAGGAACATCGGGATCAGACCCGCATCAGATGCGCCCTGCACGTTGTTTTGTCCGCGCAGCGGGTGCAGGCCAGAGCCGGGGCGCCCCACTTGGCCGGTCATAAGCGCAAGCGAAATCAAGCACCTAGAGTTGTCTGTGCCATGGATGTGTTGGCTGACGCCCATGCCCCAGAAAATCATCGCGGCCTTGGCGCCTGCGAATGTGCGGGCCACGTCGCGCAGGGTTTCGGCATCGATGCCGCAGATCGCCTCCATCGCTTCGGGGGCGAACCCTGCAAGGTGCGCTTTCTCAGCCTCCCAGTTTTCGGTGTAGGCGTCGATGTATTGTTGATCGTAAAGCTTTTCTTCGACGATCACGTGCATGATCGCGTTGAGCATCGAGACATCAGCTCCTGGACGGAACTGCAGCATGTGGCTGGCAAACCGTTTGAGCGCTTGCCCCCGTGGGTCCATCACGATCAGCTTGCCACCACGCTTGGTGAACTGCTTGAAGTACGTCGCCGCAACGGGGTGGTTTTCGATCGGGTTGGCACCGATAACGATGGCGACATCGGCGTTTTCAATCTCATTGAAGGTGGCCGTTACCGCGCCCGAACCCACGTTTTCTAGCAAGGCCGCAACCGATGATGCGTGGCACAACCGGGTGCAGTGATCGACGTTATTGTGACCAAACCCTTGGCGGATAAACTTTTGGAACAAATAGGCTTCTTCGTTGGTGCACTTGGCGGAGCCAAAGCCCGCAACGTCGCGTCCGCGTCCTTTGAGGCCTGCACTTGCAGCTTCTAGCGCCTCGTCCCACGTGGCTTCGCGGAAGTGCGTTTGCCAGTTGGCGGGATCAACGTTCAGCCCTTTGGCGGGGGCGTCATCGCGACGGATCAGCGGTTTGGTCAGGCGATGATCGTGATGAATGTAGTCAAAGCCAAACCGTCCCTTGACGCACAAACGCCCCTCGTTCGCGGGACCATCGATGCCCTCCACAAACTTTACGCGGCCGTCTTTGACCTTGAGCGAAACCTGACAGCCGACGCCGCAGAAGGGGCAAACGCTTTTAACTTCTTCGTCATAATCCTTGCTGTCGCCTACCTGTTCCGCGTCTACCACCGTGGCCGGCATCAACGCGCCTGTGGGGCAAGCTTGCACGCATTCACCACACGCCACACAGGAGCTTTCGCCCATGGGGTCGGCAAAATCGAACGTCGGATAGCTGTCGTGCCCACGACCCGCCATGCCTATCACGTCGTTCACCTGCACCTCGCGGCAGGCGCGCACGCACAGACCACATTGAATACAGGCGTCCAAGTTGACGGACATCGCGACATGGGTGTCGTCGAGCAGGGGAATACGTTCAGCTTCTAGGGTGGGCAGGCGGCTGTGGGTCACACCGTTCGCCTCGGCCATGTCCCAAAGGTGACTGGATTTATCGTGGGCCACGTCACGCTCGGGCTGGTCGGCCACAAGCATTTCCATGACCATTTTGCGTGCCGCAACCGGGCGCGCGGAGGCGGTGTTTACGACCATCCCCTCGGCGGGTTCGCGGATGCAGGATGCAGCCAAGGTCCGCTCACCCTCGATTTCGACCATACAGGCGCGACAGTTGCCGTCGGGTCGGTAGCCCGGCGCGGGTTTGTGGCACAGATGCGGTATCACAAGGCCACGGCCATTCGCGACCTCCCAAATCGTTAGCCCAGCGGGTGCCTCGATCTGTTCGCCGTCAAGCGTGAAACGGATGGTGTCGGTCATGTCTAGCGCTCTCCCGGTCGCATTCGGTGAAACTCTAGCCCATTTTTTCACTTCCGCAAAAGGACATCCGCGACGCGCCATCGTCCGTTTACGCCCTGTGCTGCACCTATCGGCCATTGGCTTTTCCGATAAGAAACGGCATGACCCTATGGGAGCCAAATGAGGGCAGAAAAAGATGGCAGAAATCGTGTTGGTGCGCCACGGGCAGGCGAATTCGGCGGCGAAAGATGAAGTGAGTTACGATAGGTTGTCGGACCTTGGTCATCAGCAGGCGCGCTGGTTGGGAGAGCATCTGTCCGCCACGAATGGGCATTTTGACAATGTGATTTGCGGCGACATGCGGCGGCATCGTGAAACGGCCGCGGGCATCGGGTTCGATAGCCCCCAAGTGGACGCGCGCTGGAATGAGCTCAGCTATTTCGCGCTATCAGAGGCCCTTGAACGTAAAACAGGCGCGCCCCATCCTGGCGACACAGGCGGCTTTATCGCACATGTTGATGAAGTGTTTTCCCATTGGAAGGCTGATGGTTTGGACAATGTACCGGAAACCTATGCCAACTTTGATGCCCGCGTGACGGCTGCGTTGGAGGATGCCGCGCAACTGGGTGGGCGGAGCCTTGTGGTCACATCCACAGGTGTGATCGCTATGGTGTTGCGCCATGTGCTGGACCTTAGCCACCGTGGCCACATGAAGATGATTGTGCAAACTGCGAACACATCGCTGCACCGGGTCGAGCGGTTGCATGATACGTTCTATGTCGCTGAATATGGGGCGACGCCGCACCTGGATACGCCTGAACGGCGCTCGGCGCGCACGCACTACTAAACGACGGCTGCAACGGATCGCCTTTGTAAAAGGCGGACGCCTTGGGGGAGGGGATCATATGGTACATTTATGGGTACGCGCTGAGAGCCGCGCACATGAGCAACGCGTTGGCATCACGCCCAAGGGCTGTGCCGCGCTGATTGCGCACGGTTTTCAAGTCACGGTTGAGCAAAGCCCGACACGGATAATCTCCGCTGACGGCTACCGCGCCGCAGGGTGTGCCATCGCGCCCGAGGGGGCTTGGACCGGTGCGCCCAAGGATGCGATTATCTTTGGCCTCAAGGAATTGCCCGAGGATGGCACACCCCTGATCCATCGCCACATCATGTTCGGTCATGCCTACAAAGGGCAGCCTTCTGGGCAGGTCCTTTTGGAGCGGTTTCGCGCAGGTGGCGGCACGCTTTTTGACCTTGAATATTTGGTTGATACCCAAGGCCGTAGGGTTGCCGCATTTGGGTATTGGGCAGGATATGCAGGGGCAGCCGTCGCCTTGATGTGCTGGGCAGCACAGCAGCGTGGCGGTCTGTGCGGACCAGTGTGTGCCTATGCCACCGCCGATGAAATGCGGACTGCATTGCGCGCGGACTTGGCGGCGATCAACGCGGCGTTGCCCACCGCCCTGATCATCGGGGCTTTGGGGCGTGTGGGCACAGGGGCTGCAGATTTGTGCGCTGCAATGGGCGTTGCCGTGACCAAATGGGATATGGATGAGACCGCCCATGGTGGCCCCTTCCCAGAAATTTTGGCCCATGACATTTTCCTAAATTGTATTCTTGCGCGGCCCGGCACGCCGGTCTTTGTGCCCCTCGACGCAGGGAACACAGCGCGGCAATTATCGGTTATAGGCGATATCGCTTGCGACCCCGACAGCGCGTTTTCCCCGATCAAGGTCTATGACCGCGTCACCACGTGGGAGGCGCCTGCACTCCGCGTGCACGATACCCCGACATTGGATGTCACAGCCATTGACAACCTACCCTCTATGCTGCCGCTCGAATCCTCTGAGGATTTCGCAGCGCAGCTTTTACCTGTCCTTATGGGGCTAGACGCGCTGGATGTGGACATCTGGGGCCGGGCGGCGCTAGCCTTTCGTGGGGCAGTTGAGGGACTGGGCGCAGAATGAGCCAGATGTACGATTATCTTGTGATTGGCGGGGGTATTGTCGGTGCCTCTACAGCGATGCAATTGGGCCAAGCATACCCCGACGCACGCATTGGTTTGATCGAGAAAGAGCCCGATTTGGCGGCCCATCAGACCGGGCACAACAGCGGGGTTATTCACGCAGGCGTTTATTATGCGCCGGGCAGTATGAAGGCGCGGTTTTGTCGGGCTGGCGTAGATGCGACCCTCGCGTTTTCGCGGGTGCACAACATTCCGGTTGAACAATGCGGCAAGATGATTGTCGCCACAGAACATAGTGAACTGGGCCGGATGGCCGATCTGTACGATCGTGCCACACAAAACGGGCTTCAGATCGCGCGCCTTGGCGCAGAAGAATTGTCGGAGCGAGAGCCTAATGTACGCGGTGTTGGAGCCTTGTTCGTTTCGGTGACGGGCATTGCGAATTATCCCGCAATTACGGTTGCGATGGGGCGGGAAATCACCGCGCAGGGTGGCGATTTGCATCTTGGCCAGACCGTGCGCGCCATTGCTGAGCGTGCCGATGGGGTTACCGTTGAAACGGAGGCAGCCACCTATCAAACCCGGCAATTGGTCGTGTGCGGTGGGCTGCAAGCGGACCGTTTGGCGCGCATGGCGGGCCTTGAGGCGGATTTTGCAATTGTACCGTTTCGCGGTGAATATTTTCGGCTCGCCCCGCGCCATGACGACATCGTGCGCAGCCTAATTTACCCGGTGCCTGATCCGTCGGTTCCGTTTTTGGGCGTGCATCTGACGCGGATGATCGGTGGCTACGTGACAGTGGGACCGAACGCGGTGCTGGGGCTGTCCCGTGAGGGTTACACCAAGACGGACGTTTCGCTGCGCGACATGGCTGCGATGGCGGGCTACGCCGGTTTTTGGCGCGTGATGGCCAAAAATCTGAGCCACGGGGTGGGGGAAATGCGCAATTCGCTTAGCCGACGTCGGTACCTTAAACTGTGCCAGCGCTATGCGCCGGGGTTGGAGCTAGAGGATTTGCACCCCTATCCCGCAGGCATTCGGGCGCAGGCTGTCGCGCGTGATGGTACGTTGGTGCATGACTTTTTGCTCAAGCGGACCGCGCGGATGCTACATGTGTGCAACGCGCCGTCCCCTGCGGCCACGTCTGCGTTGCCGATTGGGGCACATATCGTTGAAACACTGGCGGGCTGAGGGCAATTGAGGCTCGGTTTGATACCGAAAAAGGATATTTCATGAAGCGTTTTCCCTTGGCCGTCGCATGTGTGCTGATGGCTTTGCCCGCAGCGGCACAAGACAACCGGGCTTTAGCACAGCAGTATGTTGAGCTGCCGACTGTGCAAAAAATGATGGATGATATTTTCGCGCCCGAAGCCCTTGCGGGTGGGGTCTTGGCACAATTGCCCCCGGGTATGCAGGTCACCCAAGATCAGGCAACCCGGCTGGGTGAGACGATGGCGAAATCCATGGAAAGCCTGCGCCCGCGTATGGTTGAGTTGATGATTTCTGGCTCGGCTGCGACGTTTTCAGCCGCCGAGCTAGAGGCGTTGATCGCCTTCTACCAATCCGAACATGGGGCTGAGATCATGGCTAAAATGCCGGTTTTGATGCAGTCCACGATGCAGCAGATGGCCCCGAATATTCAGGCCCTCCAGATGGAGCTTGGCCCCCAGATTGAGGCGATCTTGCGCGAATAACCGGTCAGTTTGCTTCCGACAGGATCAGATCGGCGCATTTTTCACCAATCATGATTGCGGGCGCATTGGTGTTGCCCGACACGATTTCCGGCATGATCGAGCAATCCGCCACCCGCAGCCCTTGGATGCCGTGGACGCGCAGGGCCGCATCAACCACCGCCGTTTTGTCGGAACCCATCTTGCAGGTGCCCGTGGGGTGATAGATCGACGCCGTGTTTGAGCGCGCCCAGTCGAGCGTCGCCTCGTAATCATCCATCGGTAGGTCGGCATTGGGCCGAAACTCTTGCGATATCTTTTCGCTTAGGGGGGCGTGCCGCGCGATGCGACGGGCGATGTTGACGCCCCCAACCACAGTATCACAATCGGTTTTCGTGCTGAGGTAATTGGGGATGATCGCAGGATATGCACGCGGATTGCGCGATTTGAGCCGGATCTCACCCTTCGACTCGGGGCGCAGTTGGCACACCGACATCGTAAAGGCCGAAAACGGATCCGCGCCCTTGCCGGGGTTCTCGGCGGATAGGGGTTGGACATGGAATTGGATGTCGGGGGTCTCGACCGTTTCGCGGGTTTTGAGAAACCCGGTCGCAAGGCTGGCGGCCATCGTCATTGGCCCTGTGCGACTGGTGACATAGCGCAGCCCGATTTTGGCCTGCCCCCAAAGCGAGCGTACCTCATCATTCAGGGTCGGTTCATTGCATTTGTAAACCAGCCGCGCCTGTAGGTGGTCTTGCATGTTCTTGCCAACGCCGGGCAGGTCGGCCTGCACTTCAATCCCGTGTTCAGCCAGTTGGGCAGCTTCACCAATGCCCGACAGCATCAGAAGCTGGGGCGAATTGATCGCGCCTCCGGATAGGATCACTTCGCGCGCGGCTGTGACGTGATGCACGACGCCGCCGCGATCCGTATATTCGACGCCTGTGCAACGGCCGCCCTCTAGCGTGATGCGGTCCACCTGCGCATGAGTGATAATGCGCAGGTTGGATCGCTTGCGCGCCGGGTTCAGATAGGCCACCGCCGCCGAACACCGCCGTCCATTGCGCGCGGTCAGTTGGAAAAAGCCCACGCCCTCTTGGCTGGCGCCATTGTAGTCAGGGTTGAACGGATAGCCCGCCGCCTGTGCGGCCTTGACCCATGCATCTGTGATTGGGCGCTCAATCCGCATGTTGGACACGGACAAGGGACCATCATCACCATGAAATTCATCTGCGCCGCGCTCATTGTTTTCGGCGCGCTTGAATAGCGGCAGAACATCATCCCATGACCAGCCTTTGTTGCCCATCTGGGCCCAGCGTTCATAATCCTGCGCTTGGCCGCGCACATACAAAAGCCCGTTCAAAGAGGACGATCCGCCCAGCACTTTGCCACGAGGCCACTCGATTGAGCGGCCATTCAGGCCGGGGTCAGCTTCAGTTTTGTAGCACCAATCGACAGCTGGATTGTGGATCGTCTTAAAGTACCCAACCGGGATGTGGATCCAGGGGTTTAAATCACGTCCACCAGCCTCCAGCAGGATCACGCGATTTTTTGGGTTCGCACTCAATCGGTTAGCAACCACACACCCGGCAGAGCCTGCGCCCACGACTATATAATCTGCTTCCATAGAGAACTTCCCCTCCCCAAAGTCGCCCAAAAGTGCGACCTTCTGTCAAAAATCTCTATACAAACCAAAAAACATATACTAGCCTTTTTTGAAACTATAAGTCTCAATAATGGGTCAAATGGGAGGA
>NZ_CEZFMW010000029.1:0-13809 GCF_982993085.1 Thalassobacter sp.
CCGCACAAAGTGCGCTCTTAATAGACATCCCTGATCCTCCCTGATTGGATGTTGTCCATCAAAGTTAAGAGGGCCGAGGCTTTGGGTCAATCAAAAATTTACGCGCGTAAATTATTTTGATCTCACGCGGAATCTCGGAGGATCAGTCGCCCCTCAAGTCTTGTGCTTTTCCAAGGAGATAGCTCACCGTCGATCACGGCGAATAATGCCTCTACGGCGGTCTGAGACACCGCATCATAGTCGTGTGAGATGGTCGTAAGCGGTGGGCAAGTGTAGCGCGAGTGGGGGTGACCGTCCTGTCCCGCGATACGAATCGAGGTGTCGGGATCGCGTCCCACGGTTACTTTTTGCTCACAACATGCGGTCAGCAATCCGATGGCCAGCCGGTCGTTACTGCACAGAACGGTGTTGGTCGAAAAAAGCCCTTGGTCAAGCGCGCGATGCCCGCCCAAGCGACCGATTTCCTCGAACCCCCAACCCTCACCTTTGACCGAAATCACGTTTGGCGTATGTCCAAATGCCTCCATTGCATTCAGATAGCTTTGACGACGGCGGTGCGCGTTCGGGTTGGCGGGTGTCTTCATCTCAAAAAAACAGGGGGGCTCACCGGTGCGACACAGGTAGTCCGTAATATGGCGGGTGAATTGGAAGTTGTCTGAGCCGACGAACGAAAGTCCCATTTCGCCAACGCTGCTGTCAAAGATCAGGGTTGGAACGTCACCGCAGAATTTTTCCAACGCGATGTGATCAGACGCGCGCCCCAAAGGCGCAAGCAACACACCCGCAGGTTTAAGGGAGCGCAATGTATCCAACACTTCAACCTCAAGCGCTGGATCTCCGTGCGAGCTGAATAATGTCGGGCGGTATCCGGCGGCGATACAGCGTTGTTCTAGGTTGCGGGCGATTTCCGCAAAGTAGGGGTCTGTCAGCAGGGGCACCACAATGCCGATGGTCTTGGTCAATTTGCGATTCTGGTTCATCGCATAAATGTTGGGGCGGTATTCGTGGGCCTCTAGGGCGGCTTCGATGCGTTGCCGCGTGCTGGCCCGCACGCTGCCGGGGTCGTTGAAATACTTGGATACCGTAGGGCGCGACAATCCGCTGACCGTTGCGAATTCTTCCATGTTGCGGATTTTTTTGTTCGTCATTCTACGCGCCTTAGGGTCTGTGCGACCTCGCCTTTAAAGTTACCGTAAAGCAGAAAATCTTGGCGCGCGCAAAAATAAACGTTCTGGGTGTGCAGTCTTGAACTGACACCTTTCCCGATTTTACGTCCGATATTGTTGGTGGGGACAATCGGCGCTAGGTCAAAAAGGCCGCCGCGATATGGCTGCGTGAGCCGATGAGAGACCCGAACATGAAAAAGCTGAACCTTGATGCCACGGATATTCGTATCCTGAGTGCCGTTCAGCAGTATGGGCAGTTGAGCAAGACGCGGCTGGCCGCGCTGGTAAACCTATCGGCGACGCCGTGTTGGGCGCGGCTCGACCGGCTAAAAGCTGCGGGGTATATTCGCGGCTATCACGCGGATCTGGCGCTAGAACGGATCGTGGATTTTACACAGATCGTGGTCACGGTATCCCTTGGGTCGCACCGCAAGGTCGAATTTGACAGGTTTGAGGATCACATCCGCCAATTGGATGAGGTCACCCACTGTATCGCAACGGGTGGAGGCATGGACTATGTGATGACCATCGTCACGCCTAATCTGCAGGCCTTTCAAGCGTTGATGGACGACATGCTTTTGGCTGATCTCGCGATTGAAAAGTACATGACCTACATCGCGACGCGTCAGGTCAAAGCCAGTCAGCCGAGCCTCGGGAAATTAGCTGCCACCGTTGGCAAATAAGCCTATCCGACCAAACGGTCTAAGAGCGACCTAATTCTTGGTCCGATTGGACTGAAAATACCCCATTTTCGGGCCTATGCGCTTCGCTTTTTCAATCTAAATCACAGGCAGGTTTCAAGACATATCTGGCCGGTCAGGCCACCTGCTATGAGGGCGAAAAAATGACACAAACAGACGACTTTGGTTTTGGCACGCAGATCCGAAAATCCCCATTCTTTGACGCCACCGTTCGGTGGGGCGCGCAGGGTTTTTCTGTTTATAATCATATGTATATTCCTCGCGATTTTGGCGACCCGGAACAGAACTTTTGGAACCTCGTGAATGAGGCGATCCTGTGTGATGTGGCCGTTGAGCGGCAGGTAGAGATCACCGGTCCAGATGCTGCAAAGTTCGTGCAAATGTTGACGCCGCGCGACCTGTCCAAGATGGCGGTGGGGCAATGCAAATATATCCTGATTACCAACGCCGAAGGGGGCATTCTGAATGACCCGATCCTGCTGCGCTTGGCCGAGAACCATTTCTGGATTTCGCTGGCGGACAGCGATATCCTTTTGTGGGCGCAGGGCGTTGCAGTTTTTGCGGGGATGGACGTTAAAATCCATGAGCCTGACGTATCGCCACTTCAGCTACAGGGGCCAAAATCGGGGCTCATCATGCAGGAGCTTTTTGGCGAAAGCATCATGGATCTGAAGTACTATTGGCTGCGGGAACTGGAGCTTGACGGCATCCCGTTGGTCGTTTCGCGTACTGGGTGGTCAAGCGAGCTGGGTTATGAATTGTACCTGCGCGATGGCAGTCAAGGTGACGCCCTTTGGGAACGCATTATGGCCGCAGGTCTGCAACATGGGCTGAAGCCCGGGCATACCTCTTCGATCCGCCGGATTGAGGGAGGAATGCTATCCTACCACGCGGACGCCGACATCCACACCAACCCATTTGAGCTGGGGTTTGATCGACTGGTCAACCTTGAGATGGAGGCGGACTTCATCGGCAAGGCTGCGTTGCGTCAGATCAAGGAAGATGGTCCTGCGCGCAAGCAAGTGGGGTTGGTGATCGATTGTGATCCGCTGACTGGGCCGAACACAACGTTCTGGAGCGTCAACCAAGGCGGAGAGCCGATTGGGAAAGTGACGTCCGCTGTCTATTCGCCGCGTCTCAACCAAAACATCGCGCTTGCTATGGTCGCGGCAGATGCGGCTGTTGTGGGGGCTGAGGTTGAGGTCGTGACCAAGTCAGGCCCGACGCGCGCGACAGTTGTTGAACGCCCGTTCTATGACGCTAAAAAGCAGATCGCAGCAGCGTAATTAAGCTTCAGCGATCAACCGTAAGTACATACTTACGGTTGATCGCGGCCAATCCATCGGCCAAATGTCTGTGTGCCGTTCGATTGCGATGCGGTGCCGCAGACCGTTAGGCCGGAACGCCGATCACTTTTCCGGGCTGTATATGGGCAGGATCAAATGCTTTGCGCGAGAAAACCTCGTGGACGAGTTCGGCAAAGCTCTCCAATGGGTCTGTGGGGTATTCAGGGTCAAAGCTGGATTGATCCCAATGTTCGCAGAAATCGATGCATGACTGATAAAAGGGGCTGTCTTTGTATTGTGCGCGTAGCTCACGATCCCAGCCGTAGTGGTGGGCGTAATAGTACATTTGGAAAATGCCGTGATGCTCAACCACCCATGTCACTTCTTCGCGCAGAAGCCGGTCTGCGGTTCCCGCGCGGTGGACTTCTTCCAAGGCTTCGAGCATTTCGTACTCTTCACGACTACCGTCCTTCATGGCTGTGAAATTCACCGTTTCAGACATTCTAGGTGTTTCCATCAATTTGCGCCTGTTGGGCATATTCTGGCGTTTGTTCGGGCGGTCAACATGGGACCGCACTGCATGGCAATCGCCTTTTGCCATACAGCGCCTGTGCGGCATGAAAATAAGCCGTCAGATAGGCCCATAGTCACAGCCTGCTTTCCAATGGTCGCAAGACGGAGTAGGCATCCCAATCGTTACAGGATCGGGACACGTCATGGCGCAGAAAGCCACCATTTATAAAGTCGAACTCTCAGTTTCTGATATGGATCGCCACTACTACGAAACCCATAAGCTGACGGTGGCCAAGCACCCTTCTGAGACGGATGAACGTCTTATGGTGCGCCTTGTTGCGTTTGCGTTGAATGCGCATGAGCACCTAGAAATGACGAAGGGCCTGTCCACGGATGATGAGCCCGACATTTGGCAAAAAAGCCTCAGCGGTGAGCTGGACGTGTGGGTGGCTTTGGGATTGCCAAGCGAGAAGGTGATCCGCCGGTCCTGTGGTAAAGCGGGCAAGGTGATCCTCTATCCCTACGGTGGCAAAACGGCCGAGATGTGGTGGGATAAGGTGAAAAATAGCACCACACGCTTTGACAATTTGCAGGTCGTGAATTTGGCCGAAGCCGACACGGACGGGCTGGCAAAATTGGCGAGCCGGACCATGAAGCTTCAGGTCAATATCCAAGATGGTGAAGTGATGGTGAGTGTGGATGATAGCATGGTTTACCTCACCCCGGTGGAGTGGAAGGGCGCGGCCTAACCTGCGCTTTTGTTTTTCAAAACTGGGCGGATCGGCGTTTGAGTTTAACTACAGATGACGCCGCGCCCGATCGGTTGCCTGCCTTGGCCATGGGGCGGTCTAAGCCGACAGCCGATTGTCGCTAAATGAACAGACCGGTGCGGGCATGGCGCCTACGTGGGTCTCATGAGCACCGCTGCCATTTATACTCCCTCCGCTGATCGCACTCTTTCCGGTGTCGCCCTGATGCTGGGGTTTTGCGTCACCGCACCACTCTTGGATGTGGCGGCCAAGCTGGCGTCAGACAGCGTCCCAGTGGGGCAAATCACAACGGCGCGTTTTCTCGTGCAATGCCTGTTGATGGCGCCGTTTGTCTGGGCCATGGGGCTGTCGTTGCATGTCGCGCGGGGGCAATGGTTGGCTCTTGTGTCGCGCGCTGCTTTTTTGCTGGTCTCAACCTTTTGCTTTATTGCAGCGATCCGTGTGATGCCTTTGGCTGATGCACTTGCGATCGTGTTTCTGGCGCCGTTCATCGTGCTTTTGGTGGGAAAGTTTTACTTGGGTGAGGATGTCGGCCCACGCCGCGTTGGTGCGGCTATGGTCGGCTTTTTGGGGGTTTTATGCGTGATCCAGCCCAGTTTTGCGGCCTTTGGCGCCGTCGCACTGTTCCCGCTGGGCACGGCAGTGGGATTTGCGTTCTACATATTGGTCACGCGTGGTTTGTCGCGCCGAATGCATCCGGTCACGTTGCAATTCCACACGGGCTTGATCGCCAGCTTGTTGTGCCTGCCGGTGATGATACTGTCTGAGGGTTCAGGCTCCGCGATGCTCGATCCGGTTTGGCCTGTCGGGATCAATTGGCTTTGGCTGTTCGGTGTCGGATTTTTCGCGACCCTCAGCCATATGATGATGACCTATGCACTTTCGCTGGCACCTTCCGCGACACTGGCGCCGTTGCAGTATCTTGAACTGCCTGTGGCGACTTTTCTGGGATATTGGGTGTTTCGCGATTTTCCCAACGCGCTGGCCCTTACGGGTATTGTCATCATCATCGGTGCGGGTCTGTATATGATCCACCGTGAACGTGTCACGGCTCGTCAGCTTGCGACCAGCCTCACACCGCCGTCTATCTGAGCCGGATTCACGCCTCTAAGCCCTTCAAAGGGGGATGATTTTAGACGTTCGGTTCAAAATGCCTCGGATACAGTACCGAGCATTTTTGTTGCTTCTCACCCGTACTGCTGGGGCTGCAAGAAACGCTTGATCGTATTTGCCTATTATTTGTCTGTGTTCGAATAGGGCCAAACGTAGCGATGCGTTTTGTGCGGATGATCTGCCCAAACGTACTCAGTCGCTGGAAAATGCGCCAGTTTCAGACCTCGTTGAGGGGGCACAGTTTTGGCCCGACAATCTGGGATATCTATGCGGCATTGATCTGGCCAGAACATCATGTCTTCTGGCCAGATCAAGGGGAGAAATAGGCGTGCCTAGAAACCGGGATTACTCGGCTGCGATCGCCCCCGTATTTTCTTCTTTTTCGCCAAATCCTTTGGGCACGGGCAGATCTGGCAACGTTGCTGCGCGCTTTTGGAGGGCCCGTCCAATAACCACCCGGCTGATTTCAGTCGTGCCATCCACGATCCGCAACATCTGCGCCAAGCGTGAGAGTCGGTCCAACCCATAAGGTTGCAAAAGGCCCATGCCCCCCAACACTTGCGTACATGTATTGGCGGCCTTTACCGCCGCGTCGGGCACAAAGCGTTTTGCATGCGCGGCCATCAATGGGCCCTCCGGCGTGCCGAGTGCCTCAGCGGCCTTACGATACAGCAGTTTTGAAGCCTCTAGGTCGGTTGCAACTTCACCCAGCATCCACTGGATGCCGTCCAGATCGAGGTTCTTGCCACCAAACATTTTGCGGTTCTTGGCATAAGACAGTGCCGTATCAAGCGCGGCTTGCATCAGGCCGCAACACCCAGATGCAATAGACACCCGCGCGATATCGATGGCCATAAGCGACCCCTGCAGGCCCTGACCGATTGGGAGGATGATGTTGTCTTCGCTGACGACAACTTGATCCAGATGCATCTCCGACATTGGCAGGAAATTATAGGACGGCGTGTCATATAGCGGGCCAAAACTAATGCCCTCAGCGTCTGCTGGAATGGCGATCATGGCCATATCCTTGTGGCCTGGCGCATCGCTGGTTTTGACGACGGTAAAGTAGACGTCGGCTTCGGTCGCCAAACTGACCCAAGCTTTTTTGCCACTGATGGTCCATGTGCCGTCGCCGTTAATGGTGGCGCGTGTGTACATCTGCATTGGGTCAGAGCCGGACTGTGGTTCCGTCAGTGCAAAGTTCGCCAGTTTGCGGCCCGAGGTGAGATCACGCGCCCATTTGTCCTTGAATGCATCTGTGCCGTAGCCACAGCCCGCAAACGTGCAAATATTATGCATCGAAAGAGCGAAGGCGTAGGCGCCGTCGCCTAAGCCAAGTTGTTCATAAACCTGAATGCCTTCCGCCAAGGGCAATCCTTGGCCACCTAATTCCTCGGGCGCGTAAAGCCCCATCAACCCAGCTTCACCAGCCTTGTCAGATGCATCACGCGGCCATGTTTTTGCAGCGTTCCACGCGTCGACATTCGGCGCGATCACCTCTTTCGCATGGGCATGAGCGATCTCAAGGATGGAGCTGAGTTTTTCGGACATGGATCGTTTCCTTTGGTATCTACAATAGTCGCATCTCGCCATGGTCCCCAAGGGCTATGCTTGGAGGAAGCTTTGAAATCTGTCTACAAGCGCGGTTTTTAAAATATTTATCTGCGCAGCCTGGCCAAATACATCTCGGGAGGTGACAGGTTATTGTCGAAAAGTGACAATATCAGTCATCTTGCACCGCGTGGCGTCGATAGGCGCGCGGTGTGTTGCCTGTCCATCTGTGAAACGCGCGATGGAAATTTGCGGCCGAGGAAAATCCGACCTCATGGGCTATAGCTTCAACGCTTTTTTCACCAACCAATAGATGCCGGATCGCTATGTCCCTGCGCAAATCATCTTTGATGGATTGGAACGACACCCCGTCGGCCTGCAGCTTGCGCATAAGCGTGCGCGGCGTGGTGTGCATGAATCGCGCCGCGTCGTTCAGAGTTGTTTTGTCCCACCCCGCGGTACTGAGGTAGCTACGCACGCGCAGCGCCTGCGTGTGTTCGCTTGATCGGGTGAAAATCCAATCTCGCGGCGCATTTTCTAGAAACAGGTCTAGTTCCGCTGTGGAGCGCATCTGGACGGGTCCAATCCCCTCTAGATCAAAAGCGATGAACGTTTCAGGGGTGTCAAACACCACGGGTGCGGGAAAAATAACGGCATAGTCCTGTGCAAATTCTGGGCTCTCAAAGGTAAAACCGACCCTGCTGACAGGGACCTCGCGCCGTGCAAGCCACGACACCAAACCATGCGCCAATTTGAGGATCAGCATGTGCCCAAATCTCTGCGCAGGGCTTTGGCCTTGTGGCTGTAGGGTGAGAACCCATTCTGAACCCGCTTGGTTCAGCGTGAATTGATAGTCATCCAGAAGCAAGTTCCAGAACGTCGAAAAACGATACAGCGCGGATGGCAGGGAGGTCGCTTCGCGCACAGATGTCAAAAGGTGCTGCAAGGCGCGCGGCCTGATTGGCCTGCTCCATAACCCCATCATTTCGTCACCGGTTTCCACCGCTGCGCGTTGGTAGAGGCCAACGATTTGATCCAAGGTAACCCGGCCCTGAGATGGGTTTTGGTCCGCAATCAGATTGGCGCGTTCCAGAAGCAATTGGTACTCAGCTTGTGTGCAAAGCGGGCGCAAGGCGGCAAGCCAATCCGCAATGAAGGGGCGAGAAACGGTTGAATAATATGTTGGTGTGGCCGATGTCATGGGCTGTTGCTATCACTTGTGTATCCGTCATTGAACACTTTGGATTATTCGCGGCGAATTGGGGGCAGAGCAGATTGGTGCCGGTGTGAGCGGAGCCAAAGTGTTGTAGCCCTTGACCTCACTCAAAAGGTCAAATACTCACCAGATCAAGGTCGCGGGCGTTGTGTAATGGTAAGACCTCAGCCTTCCAAGCTGATGATACGGGTTCGATTCCCGTCGCCCGCTCCAACCTGTTCCCAATAATATGAATGAGCGTTTCGTTGGGGCGCTGATGCCTTCTTGCGGCGCGGCAAAGCGCTCCGGTTTGGGTCGCGTGCTTGTCACGCTCGACACGGGCCTTTAAGCAGTTGGAAACGATGCGGACATACCTTCATGACTAATGCGACCGACATTGGCCAAGCTTCGGCTCCGGTATCCCAGCCTAAACCGGCCGAGGAGGAGCGCGCACGCTCCAAGAAAATCGGCTCTTTGCAGGCGCTTTGGCCGTTCATAGCCCCTTACCGAGTATTGTTGTTCGCCGCCCTCGGTGCACTTGTTTTGACCGCTTGCGTGAGCCTGACACTGCCCTTGGCTGTGCGCCGTGTGGTGGATGGGTTTCAGATGGGGTCGTCCGAGTTGCTCGACAAATATTTTGTGGCTGCCCTTGGGATCGCCGGGCTTTTGGCTATTGGGACAGGGCTGCGGTACTATCTTGTGACGCGACTGGGTGAGCGTGTTGTCGCAGACATTCGCACAGCGGTTTTTGCCCGTATGATCACCATGAGCCCCTCGTTTTTTGAAAAGATCATGACAGGTGAGGTTCTGAGCCGGATCACGACGGACACGACGTTGCTGTTGTCGGTGATCGGTTCATCGGTCTCAATTGCGTTGCGCAATATATTGATTTTCCTAGGCGGTCTGGGCCTGATGATGTGGACCACGCCCAAGTTATCCGTGCTTGTGGTGATGATTGTGCCGCTTGTTGTGGTGCCAATTGTTGTTTTGGGCCGTCGCCTGCGTCGTCTCAGCAAAGAAAACCAAGACTGGATTGCGGACAGTTCAGGCAAAGCGTCAGAGAACCTTTTGTCGGCACAAACCGTGCAGGCATTTACGCACGAACGTCAGACAGCGAACCTGTTTGCATCCGTGACAGAGGCCTCATTCGAGAGCGCGAAGACACGCATCAAGACCCGTGCTGTGATGACAGTGATCGTGATCTCATTGATCTTTGTTGGCATCGTAGGTGTTTTGTGGATCGGGGCGCGGGATGTCCGCGCTGAAATCATGACCATTGGTGAGCTGATCCAGTTCCTGATTTACGCGATTATGGTCGCGGGATCCGTTGGCGCCTTGTCTGAAATTTGGGGCGAATTGCAACGAGCTGCTGGCGCGACCGAGCGCTTGGTTGAACTGCTAGAGGAGCACGATGCCGTAGCAGACCCCGCCGTGCCGCAGGCGTTGCCGAACGGCGGGCGCGGCGCGTTGGAGTTTGATAACGTGACCTTCCGCTATCCCGCCCGGCCGGAAACCGCGGCGTTGAACGGTGTGTCGCTGCGTGTGGAACCGGGCGAAACGGTTGCCCTTGTTGGTCCCTCAGGGGCGGGTAAATCCACTATTATCCAGCTGATCCAGCGGTTCTACGATCCAAGCGAGGGCGAGATCCGTTTGGACGGTTTGAACCTGCAATCGATGAACCGTGCGGCTTTTCGCAAGGCCATAGCGCTAGTACCCCAAGAGGCAGTGATCTTTGCGGCCTCTGCCCGCGAGAATATCCGTTTTGGTCGGCCCGATGCCAGTGACGCAGAGGTCGAAGCCGCAGCAAAAGCCGCCGCAGCGCATGGGTTTTTGTCGGCCTTACCTGAAGGCTATGACACCTATGTGGGTGAGCGGGGTGTAATGTTGTCCGGTGGTCAGAAACAACGGATCGCCATTGCACGCGCCATCCTGCGCGATGCGCCAATCTTGCTGCTGGACGAGGCCACAAGTGCATTGGACGCCGAAAGTGAGCGGTTGGTCCAAGAGGCCGTGACCGCGATGTCCAAAGATCGCACGACGCTGATCGTTGCACACCGGCTTGCGACAGTGAAACAGGCCGATCGCATTCTTGTTTTTGAGAATGGTCAGATCATTGCTGAGGGCACGCATGATAGTTTGGTTGCGCAGGGGGGGCTGTATGCTCGGCTCGCGCGGTTACAATTCACCGACGGCGTCGCAGCGGAATAAGTCAACCATCTGAAAGGTGCCCCCGCTTGGGGGCATTTTAGATTTAGGGGGCGCTGCCCCCGGCCTTTGGCCTCCCCCGGAGTATTTCGAGAACAAAGGAGGCGCTGGCGACACGCAGCGTCACGGTTGTTTTGTATGATCCGGTTTTGCATCCTTATGATTAAGCGTCCGATGCGGCGTGGTCATCAAGGGAGGGTGGCATCATGGCGTCGTTTGCGTCCAAAGCCGATATCATGGAAATCGAGCGTGCGGAGCCTTGGCCGGATGTTGCGCCAGCGTCGACGCTATATCAGTTGTTGTCTCAGACAGCGGCGCGGCATCCTAATCGCCCGGCTATTTCGTTTCAGTTGTTTTCTGGCGCCTCCGATCCTGCGGTGACCCTGAGCTGGGCGGACTTTCATAGCCGTGTGACGCAAGCGGCCAACCTGTTTCGATCCTTGGGCGTGGGTGAGACCGACACGGTTGCCTACGTTTTACCTAACTGCAATGAGACGCCAGCCGTCTTGTTGGGCGGGGCGGTTGCGGGGGGGGTATGCCCGGTGAACCCGCTGCTGGAGCCTGCTCAGATTGCGTCTATTTTGCGAGAGACAGGGGCCAAGGTTGTTGTCACTCTTCGGCCCTTTCCCAAGACAGATGTCGCGCAGCAGGTGGCCGAGGCTGTTGCGCTGGCGCCTAGTGTTGAGGCCGTGCTGCAAGTGGATCTGTTGGGTTACTTGACGGGCGTCAAGCGGTTGGTCGTGCCGTTCGTTCGGCCCAAGGTGACGGTAAATCACAATGCGCGCATCTTGGATTTTGAGACTGAGTGTCTGCAACATCGCAGTGATGGCCTTGATTTTGACGACAGTGCGGGGGACCGCGTGGCGGCCTATTTCCATACGGGCGGTACCACGGGTATGCCCAAAGTCGCGCAGCACACTTATGCGGGGATCATTTATAATGGGTGGATTGGGCATCGTTTGTTGTTCACGGAACACGACAATATCATCTGTCCGCTGCCCTTGTTTCATGTCTTTGCGTGCCATGTCATCTTGATGGCAGCGGTTACATCGGGGGCCCATGTGGTGTTCCCAACGCCCCAAGGATACCGGGGTGAGGGGGTGTTCGACAATTTTTGGAAGTTGGTTGAGCGGTGGAAAATCAGCTTTATCATTACCGTGCCAACTGCAATTGCAGCCAAAATGCAGCGCCCTGTGGATGCGGATATCTCAAGCGTAAAGACAGCCTTTTCGGGGTCTTCGCCGCTGCCGGTTGAGTTGTTCAACCGGTTTGAGGCGGCGACAGGGGTGAACATTATCGAAGGGTACGGATTGACCGAGGCCACGTGCCTTGTGTCGTGTAACCCGGTGGATGGGGTCAAAAAAGTTGGATCTGTTGGGGTGCCGTTCATGCATTCTAACGTTAAGATTTTCCGGCTTACAGATGGTCGGGTGGTTGAATGCGCAACCGATGAGATCGGAGAGATCTGTGTCGACAATCCGGGTGTCCTAGAGGGGGGCACCTATACAGAGGCCGTCAAAAACCGCGATCTGTTTTATCACGATGTCTATCTGCGCACGGGGGATTTGGGGCGGATAGATGAGGATGGCTATTTGTGGATCACCGGGCGCGCTAAGGACCTGATCATCCGTGGGGGGCACAATATTGATCCCGCAGAAATAGAGGAAGCGCTTGCCGGCCATGAGGCGGTGGCATTTGTCGGGGCTATCGGACAGCCCGATGCGTTTGCGGGTGAATTACCTTGTGCCTATGTCGAACTGGTTGCCGGGTCTAACGTCACAGCGGAAGAATTGGTGACTTATGCAAAACAGCACGTGGCGGAGCGCGCCGCACAGCCAAAGTATATTGAGATCATGGAAGAGCTGCCCAAGACAGCTGTGGGCAAAATCTTTAAGCCTGATCTTCGTAAATCCGCGATCATGCGCGTGTACAACGCCGCCTTAAGCGAAGCCGGGATTGAGGCCCGTGTCGAACGAGTGGTGGAGGACAAAAAACGAGGCCTCGTCGCGCATGTCAGCCGCAAGGGCGATGCTGACGAAGGTGCGGTGTCACAAGTTCTTGGGGTTTATGCGCGCCCTTGGGAATGGGCCGGATAAGCCGTCCGATGCTTTGACGCGCCCCGATGTAATGCGGGGCGCGCGCGTAGGCATTAGTCGAGAGCCACGAGATCAGACGCCGAGGACCGACCGTCGCGTCCCTCACGCAATTCAAACTGGATTTTTTGATCATCCCGCAGGCCCGTCATGCCCGCGCGTTCGACCGCAGAAATGTGGACAAAGATGTCTTTTCCGCCGTCGTCAGGGGCAATGAAACCATAACCCTTTGTTGTATTGAACCATTTTACAGTGCCGGTGGCCATCCCGGTGTCTCCTATTTGTCCGTTCGCCCATAGGCGTCTGTTCTTTGCTCCAGCCACCTCGGCCGTAAGCTTGATGGCAAATTAACTATTGCGTAAACCAACAAAGACAAGGCGACGCGCATCGACCACGATTTCCGCAAGGTCGCGCGACAGGGGGACAACATGGTTAAACTTTATGGGATCAAGGCATGTGATACATGCCGCAAGGCGCTTAAGTCCTTGGAAAAGTCCGGATTTGCGCCGGAATTTCACGACGTGCGCGACGCGCCACTCGAGGTTGAAACGCTCGAAACGTTTCTTAGCGTTTTGGGAAGCGACTTGTTGAACACCCGATCCACCACGTGGCGCGGCCTGTCCGAGGCAGAACGGACGCAAGAACCAATAGCGCTTTTGCAGGCGCACCCAACTTTGATGAAACGCCCCGTCATTGATCATGACGGGACGCTGACTTTGGGGTGGGGCAAGCCCGTGCAGGCCGCCTTTGGGGTTTAGCGCAGATCAGGCGCCACGGCGTCTGCTGCCAACATTTCGACCACCTCAGAGAGCGGCAAAACCTGTGTCTGTTTCTCACCCAAACGGCGCAGCGTGACTGTGCCGTCCTCAACTTCTTTTCGGCCCACCGCAAGGATCACGGGCACTTTGCCCAGCGAATGCTCGCGGACCTTGTAGTTGATCTTTTCGTTGCGCAAATCTGCTTCTGCCTTAATGCCAGCAGCTTTCAATTGCGCCACAGCGTCCGTGCAGAAATCATCTGCATCCGATACGATTGAGGCCACTACCACCTGACGCGGCGCGAGCCAGAATGGCAGCTTGCCTGCGTGTTCCTCGATCAGGATGCCGATGAACCGTTCAAACGAGCCAAGCGTTGCACGGTGCAGCATTACCGGGCGGTGACGTTGGCTGTCTTGGCCGATGTAGCTGGCGTCCAGCCGCTCAGGCAGGACGAAATC
>NZ_CEZFMW010000029.1:13909-31663 GCF_982993085.1 Thalassobacter sp.
GTTGGCTGTCTTGGCCGATGTAGCTGGCGTCCAGCCGCTCAGGCAGGACGAAATCTACCTGATGGGTGCCGCATTGCCAATCGCGGCCAATGGCGTCCGTCAAAACGAACTCTAGCTTAGGGCCGTAGAAGGCACCTTCGCCAGGGTTGATCTCGGGCTCAATGCCCGCTGCGCGGGTGGCATCCAGCAGGGCAGCTTCGGCTTTGTCCCATACTTCATCAGAGCCAGAGCGTACCTCAGGCCGGGTCGAGAACTTTACGCGGAAATCCGTAAAGCCGAGGTCGCGATACATGTCCGACAAAAAGTCGATGTAGATGCGCGTTTCGCTCTCGATCTGGTCCTCACGGCAGAAGATGTGGCCATCATCCTGCGTAAACCCGCGCACACGCATGATCCCGTGCAACGCCCCCGATGGTTCATATCGCGCACACGACCCAAATTCCGCCATCCGCAGGGGCAGATCGCGGTATGATTTTAGGCCTTGGTTGAAAATCTGCACGTGACAGGGACAGTTCATCGGCTTGAGAGCGTTGACAGCCTTTTCGCGGGCATGATCTTCGTCCACCTCAACGATGAACATGTTTTCTTGGTATTTTTCCCAGTGGCCGGACTCGATCCAAAGCTTGCGATCGACGACTTGGGGTGTGTTGACCTCAACGTATCCGCCCGCGCGCTGTTTGCGGCGCACGAAATCTTGCAGGTCGGTATAGATGCGCCAGCCGTTGGGGTGCCAGAATACTTGGCCCGGGGCCTCTTCTTGCATGTGGAACAGGTCCATCTCGCGCCCAAGGCGGCGGTGATCCCGTTTTTCGGCTTCCTCAAGAAACGTCATGTATTGCTTGAGGTCATCGCGGTTGCGGAACGCCACGCCGTAGATGCGTTGCAGCATGGGACGGGTATTGTCGCCCAAGAAATACGCAGCCGACACATTGGTCAGCTTAAAGGCATCGGCAGGCACTTGGCCGGTATGTTGCAGGTGCGGGCCGCGGCACAGGTCCATCCATTCGCCATGCCAGTACATGCGAATGTCTTCGCCTTCGGGGATGCGATCTAGGATGTCGACCTTATAGGGCTCATCGTTGTCGATGTAGTATTGACGAACCTTTTCACGGCTCCAAAGCTCGGTGCGGACGGGCTCACGCGCGTTGATGATCTCTTTCATTCGCTTTTCAATCGCGCCCAGATCTTCGGGGGTGAAGGGCTCGGCGCGGTCAAAATCGTAGAACCAACCGTTGTCGCGCACAGGGCCGATCGTGACCTTGGTGTCGGGCATCAACTCTTGCACAGCGCGGGCCATGATGTGGGCCAGATCGTGCCGGATCAGCTCTAGCGCGGGGTCTGCATCCTGCATCGTGTTGATGGCAATAGTGCAATCGGCCTCAAGCGGCCAAGCCAGATCCCAATGGGCGCCATCGACTTGGGCGCTGATCGCTTTTTTGCTGAGAGATTTGGAAATCGCCGCGGCAACTTCAGCCGGCGTGGTGCCAGCGTCCACGTCACGTGTATTGCCATCGGGAAAGGTGAGGGTGATCTGGGACATCGTTTGTGTCCTCCGTCGTTTTGGCGCCCACGGAGCGCCCGGTTGCGGGTAATATGTTCGGCCGCTTTGTGACGGGTGCCGCCGTGGGCGTCAACCCGCGCCTTAGCTAGGTATGCAAATGTATGCCGAGAAAGCTATTTAAGTCGCAGAAAATGCTGGAAAAGTCGCTTTTGCGCACCATGTTTCCGATAAGAAAGTTTTGTAACCGTACAAAGGCCCTTGCCATGCCCACCCCCAACCGGACTTTTGATCTGAGTGTAGAAGACCTTGAATTGATTGAAGCCGCCCTGCGCCGCAAGAAGCGCGCGCTCAACGAGGCGCAGCTGGTTGGCGCGGGCACGCCCGATGATGCGGCTGATCAGCTAAAGGACATCCACGATCTTTTGGGGCGACTGCATAACCAAAAGACGTTCTATCGTCCTAAGCAATCCGTCTACGTGAGCGGCTAGGCGGCGTTTAATCTAGGCCTGACACCCTTCGTTCTTTGCGCCATAACCGTAAAAAACGAGAGGGGAGCCGCACATGCAATTTTTAGATACGCCTCAGGGCCGCCGCATCGCATATCACCGAAGCGAGGGCACAGGCCCGACCGTCGTGTTCTTGGGCGGTTTCAAATCAGATATGGAGGGGTCCAAGGCGACCCACCTAGAGGTCGTGGCGCGCCGGGAGGGCCGAGCGTTTGTGCGGTTTGATTACTCGGGTCATGGGCAAAGCTCTGGCGCCTTTACCGATGGTTGCATCGGCGATTGGCGCGATGATGCGCGCGCCGTACTTGACGAACTGACAACGGGTCCGCTCGTGCTGGTGGGGTCCTCCATGGGCGGGTGGATTTCGCTGTTACTCGCACGGGAAATGCCTCAGCGGCTTAAGGGACTGGTTACCATTGCAGCCGCGCCGGATTTCACCACGCGTCATTGGGATGGGCTGTCCGAGGCGGATCGCGCCACAGTGTTGCGCGAGGGGCAGGTGGCCCAGCCCAGCGACTATGGTGAACCTTATATCTTTACCAAACGCCTTTTCGATGATGGGGCAGAAAACCGCGTTCTAACAGCGCCCCTTTCCCTCAATTGTCCCGTCCGCATGGTGCAGGGCACCCAAGACAATGCGGTCCCGACATCTGAGGCAACGCGTCTATTGGATCATCTGCGATGCCCCGACGCGCAGCTTTTGCTGGTCAAAGACAAGGATCACAGTTTTTCAGACCCAGAATGTTTGCATTTGATCGAACGCTGCGTTGCGGAAGTCTCGGCATCTTGACGCATACCTCTTTCTGGGCCGGTCGCCTTTCAGGTTGGTGGAGAACACGATGCTCGAATTTTTGACATGGACAGCACGGGTTGGTGCGGTGTTGTTGGCCATCGGTGCGGGTTTGTGGTTTTTGGGCCCGTATGAGCCGGTTGAGGCCGCGAATGCGTTTGATCCTAGTCTCTTACCCGATGACCTTGATGCTCATCTGGCGCGGTCAGAGGCCGGTGTGCCCAACCTGCGTCCCGGTACGCATAAACGTATTCATTGGCACGGCGCACCTGGTGTACAGACCGATGTCGCGGTGGTGTATATCCACGGGTTCTCGGCCAGTTCTGAGGAAATTCGCCCCGTTCCGGACCGGGTCGCACAGGCGCTTGGTGCGAACGTGTATTTCATGCGGCTGACGGGGCATGGCCAAGACGGTGCCGCGTTGGCCACGGCCACAGCAGGTGCATGGTTGCAAGACGTGGCAGAGGCCTATGCGATCGGTCGCAGGATCGGGCAGCGCGTCCTCGTGATTTCGACCTCAACTGGCGGCACCCTAGCGGCCGCAACGGCCGTGGATCCAGACATGTCCGAGGGCATCATCGGCCATGTGTTCGTGTCACCAAATTTCGCTCTGGCCAATCCTGCGGGGCAATTGCTTAGCTGGCCCGCCGCGCGGTATTGGGTGCCGCTCATTGCAGGGCGTAATCGCAGCTTTGAGGTCCGAAGCGAGGCTCACGGTGCCTATTGGACAAGCACATATCCTACCATCGCAGTGATGCCGATGGCGGCGATAGTGCGCCATGTGGCGCGGCTGGATGTGTCGGGGGCTGACCTCCCCGCGATGTTCCTGTTTTCTGATGCTGATCAGGTTGTTTCCTCCACGGCCACCCGGGCGGTCGCTGCGAAATGGGGCGGACGGGTCCAGCTAAAGCCGGTTATGGTCGGACCCGAAGATGACCCTTACAGCCATGTTATCGCGGGTGATATCCTGTCGCCTGGCATGACCGATGACGCCGTTGCATCCATCACGAAATGGGCGCAAACACTTATCGCACCCTAGTCACTGCTGCGAAAGAGAAGGCCTCCTATGGACCCCAAAGCCGTTGTTCAACCGCTTAGCGTTCTGTCCGATTGCACTTTGGCGCAGGCCCGATCCGCGCTGGACGAGGTGTTTGCGGCCGATGCGCTGATCCAACTTGGCGCGCCTTGGGTCACGGGCAAAGGGCCGGAGGCGTGGGCGGATCAGGCTCTTGCACCGCTTTACCATGCAATGCCGGACGCAGAACGGCGCATATGGATTGAGATGGCAGGCCATGACGCGGCAGGTCAGATGTGGGTCGGCCACGGCGGTCACTACATGGGCCAGTTTTCGGCCCCGTTTCTTGGTATTCCTGCGACCCACCGGATGGCCGCAATGCGCTTTCATGAGTTTTTTCGGATTGAGGGCGACCGCGTGGTCGAAATGCAGGCGATCTGGGATATCCCTGAACTGATGATGCAGGCGGGTGTTTGGCCGCTTGCGCCTTCGCTTGGGCGGGAATGGCTGGTGCCCGGGCCCGCGACCCAAGACGGCCTACGCATCGCCGGAGATGGCTCCCATGCGCTGGGGGTTGTTGGTGACATGCTAACTGGCCTTGGCCGTTCGCGCGAGGGTGAGGCTGCGATGGAACTGCCGCGCTATTGGCATCCGCGCTGCGGGTGGTACGGGTCTGCTGGCATTGGCACCGCGCGCGGAATCCGGGGCTTTAGGCGGCATCACCAGATCCCGTTTCTGGATGCGATGCCAGATCGGCGCGCATTGATGGATCAGGGACATTTCTTCGCGGAGGGCGCCTATGTGGGCTTTACCGCGTGGCCGGGGATGGAGATGACGCTGAGCGGTGCAAACTGGCTGGGCCTGCCCGCGACGGGGCAAAAGCTGACGATGCGGTCGCTGGATTTTTGGCGGGTTGAAGGCGACTTGATCCGCGAAAACTGGGTCTTGGTGGATTTGCTGGACGTCTATGCGCAGTTGGGAGTCGATGTTTTTGCGCGAATGGCAGCGTTGGGTAGCGGACAGGCTTGACCTTGGCGGCCCATTCCGGTTGCATACCTATGCAGTCTGACCGGAGCGCCCATGACCCCTTTGCCCAAAACTCCATCCTTTCGGCTTGAAGGTAAACGCGCGTTTGTACCCGGCGGTGCGCGGGGCATAGGCTTGGCCTGTGCTGCAGCACTTGCGGACGCAGGGGCAGAGGTCACGATTGCGGCGCGCAGTGCCGATCAGGTGGCCGAGGCCGCGTCGGCCTTGGGTGGGTCTGGCGTCGTGCTGGACGTGACAGATGATGCCGCCGTCCACGCTTTTTTTGCGCAATCCGACCCGTTCGACATCTTGTGCAATTCAGCGGGCCTTGCGCGTCACTCGCCCGCGATGGACACCACACCAGCTGATTTCGATGCGGTTATGGCAGTGAATGTTCGGGCCGCCTATTTTCTTGCCCAAGAAGCGGCACGCGCAATGGTGGGCCGTGGGGGATCGATCCTTCAGATCAGCAGCCAAATGGGCCATGTTGGCGGGATTGACCGGGCCGTTTACTGCGCCAGCAAACACGCGGTCGAAGGCATGACCAAGGCTATGGCGATTGAGTGGGGCCCGGAGCGTATCCGCGTCAACACGCTGTGCCCCACGTTCATCCGCACGCCGTTGACGGTCGCCACATTCGCGGACCCAGACAAGCGCGCTTGGATCGAGAGCAAGATCAAATTGCCCCGTGTGGCAGAGGTTGAGGATATCATGGGGGCCGTGGTCTTTTTGGCCTCGGACGCAAGTGCTATGGTGACCGGTACATCCTTGTTGGTCGATGGCGGGTGGACCGCCGGATGAACCGTAAAATCACCTCTTTGGACGTCGCTGCCAAGGCAGGTGTCAGCCAATCGGCGGTGAGCCGCGTCTTTACACCCGGCTCATCTGTCTCGGCCAAAATGGCCCAAAAAGTCCGCGACGCGGCAGAAGAATTAGGCTACCGGCCCAACGTTTTGGCGCGTTCGTTGATCACAGGCTCAAGCCGGATCATCGGGCTTGTCGTGGCTTATCTGGACAATCCGTTCTATGCCGATGCGCTGCAAAAGCTAAGTGAAGCCCTTGATCAAGAAGGCTATCACCTGTTGGTGTTCATGGCGGGCAATACCCAAGGCGACGTGGATCACGTCATTGAAAGCCTGATGGATTATCAGGTGGACGGGATTATCACAGCCTCGATCAACCTAAGTGGTGAACTGGCAGAACGTTGCGCGCGTGCCGGTATCCCGGTGGTGTGTTTCAACCGCTCTGTCATGGGAAAAGGGCTTTCCGCGATCTCATCAGCTAACCGAGCGGGGGGCACCAAGATTGCCGCGTTCTTGGCGGCGGGCGGCCATCAGAGGTGTGCGCATATCAGCGGTTGGGAAGGCTCTAGTACCGGGCGCGAACGGGCCAAGGGCTTTGCCGCCGGGCTGAACGACGCAGGTCTAGAACTCCATGCGCAAATCGACGGTATGTTTGATCGCGACACTGCGATGAATGCGGCGCAGACCTTGATGGAAATGCCCGAGCCACCCGATGCGATTTTTGTTGGTAATGACCATATGGCCATGGCTGTGATGGATCACCTTCGGTTTACGATGGGGCTGAGCGTGCCGAATGATGTGTCGGTTGTGGGCTATGATGATGTGCCCATGGCGGCATGGCCCAGCTATGACTTGACCACTCTGCGCCAACCCGCACGCCGAATGGTTGAAGCAACCGTCCAAGAAATACTGACCCGAATAAGCACACCTGACGCGCCCGTGCGTCGCATCGAAATTGACGGCCCTCTGCTGGTGCGGGGCTCGGCGCGTCTGCCAAAGGAGGCCCCATGAAGGGTTTTGACGAAAAGTTCCAAGATTTCCCGGACTATATCATCGGGATCACCAAAGAGATCTGGGAAGATCGGGGCATCGCGACCCTGCACGACTATTACCATCCCGAGATCGTCGTACGCTCACCGGCGAGTGTGGTGATCGGAAATCAAAATGTCATTGGCGCGACCATGGCCACATTGGCAGAGTTTCCTGACCGCCAGTTGTTGGGCGAAGATGTTATTTGGTCGGGCACGCCGGAAACGGGGATGCTCAGCTCGCACCGGATTATTTCCACCGCGACCCACGCAGGTAGCGGCGCCTATGGTGAGGCGACGGGCAAGCAACTGCGCTACCGCATTCTGGCCGATTGCCATGCGCGCAACAACATGATCGACGATGAATGGCTGATCCGCGACCAAGGTGCGATTGTGCGGCAGATGGGCTGGGACCCCAAAGCGTTTGCCGCAGATCAGATCACACGCGAAGGCGGGCCAGAGGCTTGCGTCCGCCCGCTTAGCCCCGAAACGGATCAGCCCGGTCCCTACAAGGGCGCTGGCAACGATGACCAATGGGGCGCGCATTACGCCGAGATTTTGCAGCGGATCATGAGGGCGGATATGGCCGCGATCCCAGACAGCTATGATCGTGCGTGCCAGCTGGAATATCCGGGTGCGCACACGGGCCATGGTTGGGGCGATGCCGATCGGTTCTGGATGTCACTGCGTGCGGCGTTCCCAGATGCGAAATTCACCTGCGAACACGTCATCGGCCGCGATGATCCGACAATGCCGCCACGTGCCGCGATCCGGTGGTCGCTGTCGGGCACACATTCCGGCTGGGGCGCATTTGGTGCACCCACTGGGGCGCAGGTGTACGTGTTGGGCATCAGCCATGCGGAATTTGGCAGTTTCGGCGTTGCAGCACCCAAACTGCGTCGCGAATTCACGCTGTTCGATGAAACAGCCGTGTGGAAACAGATTCTGCTACAAACGGGCTAATCCAGCCACCGATGACTTTTTGAACGCGGCACATGCGAAAGCTTGCCGCGAGGGGGAGACCAAGATGATCAGAACAACCCATGTGGGCAGCCTGCCGCGCACTCAAGACGTGGTGGATTTGATTTTCGCCCGCGAAAACGGTGCGGATTATGATCCGGCCACGTTTGACGCCACCATGACAGCGGCCAGTGCGGCGACTGTTGGGCGTCAGGTCGCGTCAGGCGTGGATATCGTCAGCGATGGTGAGACGTCGAAGATCAGCTACGCGACTTACGTCAAAGACCGCTACACGGGCTTCTCTGGCGATAGCCCCCGCAATGCGCCAGCCGATCTCAAGGCGTTTCCGGGTTTTCTAAAGCGGCTCGCGGATGATGGCGGGACCCCGCAATATGCACGTCCTATGTGCACTGGCCCTGTTGCGTCCAAAGGGCAGGGTGAGTTGCAGACCGATATCGCCAACCTCAAGGCCGGTATGGCAGAACATGGCGCAAAAGAGGGCTTCATGAACGCGGCCTCACCTGGTGTGATCTCCTTGTTTCTGCAAAACGATCACTACCCCACGCGAGAGGCCTATCTGGCGGCACTGGCCGACGCTATGGCTGAGGAATATCGTACCATCGTCGATGCGGGCCTGTACCTACAGCTCGATTGTCCCGACCTCGCACTCAGCCGTCATATGCTGTTTGCGGACTTGTCCGATGCAGAGTTCCTCAAGATCGCCGCAAGCCACGTAGAAGCCCTGAACCACGCGCTCAGCGGGATTGATCCATCGCGGGTGCGTGTTCACATCTGTTGGGGCAATTACGAAGGCCCCCATGTTTGTGATATCGATATGGCCAAGGTGTTCCCGACGCTAATGTCGGTCAATGCAAGCCAATTGCTGTTTGAGACGTCAAATCCGCGTCACGCGCATGAATGGACCGTGTTTCGCGACCGCGCCGCTGAGATCCCTGAGGACAAGATCCTTGTGCCAGGCGTGATCGACAGCACCACAAACTTCGTTGAACACCCAGAACTGGTCGCAGAACGCGTTACGAAATTCGCACATATTGTGGGGGCTGATCGGGTTATCGCTGGCTCAGATTGTGGGTTTGGAACATTCGCCGGGTTCGGCACTGTTGATCCAGACATCGCCTATGCCAAGCTGAGCGCCCTGTCTGAGGGCACCCGCCTGGCGGCCGAACGGCTCTAGAGCTTTTCGACGTGGATGATCCCGGTCGCAAAGGCAATATGCCCTGCGATCGCGGAAACCGCGTCGATGGGGGTCTCATAGGACCAAGCCACGTTGTCAACTTGTCCGCTGCGACCGACTAGGTGAAAATAGCTCGCCACACCTTTTTGAGGGCAGGTGGTGGTTTTGTCGGAAGGCTCAAGAAAGGCCATGCCGATGTCGTCACGGGGAAAATAGATGACGGACGGCATGTTGCCTTCGGTCAACTCCAGCGCATGGCGGGTTTCACCAAGGACGGAGTTGTCGGTCCGAACGACCCAAGTACCGGTGGCCTTGTGAACGGAAATCTCTTTTAGCATGTCTCTCTCCCCAGAGTGTGAGGGCTTCATGTAACACAAACTGCGCAGAAAGCCACTGCCATGCGTTTGTGACATAGGTGTGACCGCGTCTTATGCACAAGGCGGGTGGCTAACGGCGCTAAGTGCCTTGGGCTTATAGGGGGGCACAGGCCGCCTTGAGCCATTCCAAAGGTGCTGTGTCTAGCTGTGCCCCAACTTTTGCAAGGACCTCACCATGATAAGCATCAATCCAGTTCCGCTCTGCCGGTGACAAAATCGTGACGTCAATCAGGCGCCGATCAAACGGCACGAAGGTCAGCGTTTCAAACGCGTATTGCGTGCGCTCAGCGTCGCCGCCGGGCAGGTCAGGCGCGGGCTGCACCACGATCAGGTTTTCCAGCCGGATGCCAAAGCGTCCCTCTAGGTAGTATCCCGGCTCATTGCTAAGGATCATCCCGGGTTGGAGCGGCAGGTCAGACACGCGGCTCAAGCGTTGTGGCCCCTCATGCACGCTGAGATACACCCCAACGCCATGTCCTGTTCCATGGTCAAAATCGCGCCCCGCCGCCCAGAGCGGCGCCCGAGCCAAAGCGTCCAGATGCGCCCCGGCGACGCCCTTTGGGAACCGCGCACGAGATATCGCGATAAGTCCCTGAAGCACTTGGGTATAGGCCGTGCGTTCCTCCGTTCCGGGTTCGCGCAAGGCCATCGTCCGGGTGATATCGGTGGTGCCGTCCAGATACTGGCCGCCGCTGTCTACCAACAGCAGGGTATCGTCCGCGAGAGGGCGATTGGTTTCCTTGGTGACACGGTAATGCATGATCGCGCCGTTGGGGCCGCTGCCGCAGATCGTCTCAAAACTGATATCGCGCAGTGCATTTGTTTCGCGGCGGAACCCTTCGAGGGCGGTGACGACGTCGATCTCTGACAGGCTGTCTTTGGGGGCACTGTCGAGCCATGCTAGAAATTTCACCACTGCACTTGCATCGCGCAGGTGGGCGGTGCGGGTAGCCGTTATTTCGGCATCAGTCTTGGCGGCTTTGGGCAGGGCGCAGGGGTCACGAGTATCGACGGGTGTCGCACCTGCCGCCGTCAGCGCGCGGTAAACTGCAAGGGGAGCTGTTCCGTAATCCACGGCAACCTGGCCGGTCAACTCGGAAAGGGCGCTGGCAAAACCGTCGGGCTCGGCGAGTGTGACGCTCTCTAGCGGTGCGATGGCCTCCAGCTTTTTGGCATCGATGAACAGCGTTACCGAGCCATCGTCATGCAAAATGCCCAGACACTGCGCAATCGGGTTGCGGGGGATGTCCGCACCACGAATATTCAACAGCCAATTTAGGCTGTCCGGGAGGGTTAACACCGCGGCTGAGTGGCCCGCTTTGCGCAATTCTGCCGCGAGGCTGCTTCGCTTGTCCTCGGCGCTCCGCCCGGCAAGTGCGTCTGGATACAACATCACAGGTTCGGTTGGGGCAGCGGGGCGATCCTCCCAAATGCGGTCCAATAGGTTGTCTGTTTCGCGCAGATCGATGCCCTTGTCGCCAAGGGCGCTGGCGAGTGCGAGGCCCTCTTTGACCGTATGCAACCAAGGATCAATCGCCAGCGTCTGGCCTTTGGTCAGGCGCGCCTCAAGCCACTCCGTCAGGCTGGTTTCTGGCCAATGCACAGGGGTGAAGCTGCCTAGATCAACCTGATGCTTGACCTGTACACGGTAGCGGCCATCCACAAATACGCCCGCCTGATCGCGCAGCGCCGCGCAGAAACCGGCAGATCCGGTAAATCCCGTCAGCCACGCCAAACGGTCATCGCAGGGGGCAACATATTCGCCTTGGTGGACGTCCGCGCGCGGGATGAGGAAACCATCGACATCCTCTGTCTCCATGATGCGGCGCAGGGCCGCCAATCGGGGGGGGCCGTTTTCGGGGCGCGCGCTCACGGAGAAGTCTTGAAACACTAGGAAACCTTTTTCATTCCGGCGAACCGCGCCCTTGCGCGCGGGTCCGTATCAAAGAGAGATGCAAGCTGTTCGGTCATCGCACCGGCCAATTGCTCAACGTCGGTGATGGTCACGGCGCGCTCGTAATAGCGGGTCACGTCGTGGCCGATCCCAATGGCGATCAGTTCGATCTGCTTGCGCTTTTCAACCATGGCGATCACGTCGCGCAGGTGTTTTTCGAGGTAGTTGGCCGGGTTCACAGACAGCGTGCTGTCGTCAACGGGCGCGCCATCAGAGATAACCATCATGACTTTACGCGCCTCTGGGCGGGCGAGCATCCGGCGCTGCGCCCATTCGAGCGCTTCACCGTCAATGTTTTCCTTCAGAAGGCCTTCTTTCATCATAAGCCCAAGATTGGGCCGGGTCCGGCGCCATGGTGCGTCGGCTGATTTGTAGATGATGTGGCGCAGGTCGTTTAGGCGTCCGGGCTGTTGGGGGCGCCCCTCTTTGAGCCATTCTTCACGGCTCAGACCGCCCTTCCATGCGCGGGTCGTAAAGCCGAGGATTTCGACCTTCACGCCGCACCGTTCCAGCGTGCGGGCCAGAACATCGGCACAGATCGCGGCGATCGAAATAGGCCGGCCCCGCATCGAGCCGGAGTTATCCAGCAAGAGCGTCACGCATGTGTCGCGAAATTCTGTGTCACGCTCCATCTTGAAGCTGAGCGGTGTGGTCGGATTGGCAACCACCCGTGCAAGGCGGCCGGCATCAAGAATGCCTTCCTCAAGATCAAACTCCCAAGACCGGTTCTGCTGCGCCTGAAGGCGACGTTGCAACTTGTTGGCCAGACGCGACACGGCGCCCTTCAGCGGCTCTAGCTGCTGATCTAGGTAGGCACGCAAACGCTCCAACTCAGCGGGTTCCGCAAGGTCTTCGGCACGAATTTCTTCATCGTGTTCAGTGCGGTATACGATGTAGCCGGGATCAGCCTCAGAGATGGGGGCCGGCGGGGGCGGCTCCATGTTGTCTTGGCTTTCGGGCATCTCGGCTTCTTCGGCATTCTCAGCCTCAGCCATGTCGTCCATCGTGACAGAGGCCTGCGCGGGATCGGACTGCTGTTCTTGGCTCTGCTCGGGCGAGGCCTCGTCGTCCTGCTCGGACTGGTCGTCTTCGCCGGTGCTGTCGGGCTGCTCATCCTCATCGGACTGGCCTTCTTCGTCCTGATCTTCGTCTTCTTGGTCAGGATCGTCGCCCAACTGATCGCCGTAGCCCATATCGTCAATCAACTGACGGGCAAGCTTGGCGAATGTCGTTTGGTCAGCCAAGGCGCCGTCAATGCCGTCCAAGGTGCCTTCGCATTGGCCTTCGATGAAATCGCGCCATAGGTTCATGACATTGGCGGCAGCGGGTGGCAGGTCACGGCCCGTGGCCAAATGCCGGATCAGATAGCCCGCGGCGGTAGCCAAAGGTGCCTGCGCGGCTTCTGTGATCTCACCATAGCCACGGCGCGACGCATCCGAGCCGATTTTGGCGTCGATGTTACCCGCAGTGCCGGGCATGGCGCGTGCACCAACTGCTTCGCACCGGGCGGTTTCCATCGCATCGTAAATCTCACGCGCCATGTTCCCGCTGGGCAGATAGCGGCTGTAGGTGCTTGCGTCGTGGTACTTGTGCCGCAGCGCAAAAGCATCGGCAGTGCCGCGTGCCAGTAAAACCTCTTCGCGGGTCATGCGGCGCGTCACCTGCGGCAACCGCACACTGTCGTTGGTGGCACCGGGCGGGTCTACGGAATAGCTAACGCCCAACTCAGGATCGTCGGCCAGAACCTTGGTCGCCTCCGCAAGCGCCTTTTTGAACGGATCAGCCGGGTTATCGTTGGGCTTCTTCATACTATCCTCCGGCGGCGGAGGGCGTTGCTACGCAAACCCGCCCGCCCAGATTTTAACGGGAAAACCCGCCACGCGTCCCTTAGCCGAGGCTCATGCTTGCAGCACTTTCGGGCAGTTCTTCGTCAAAGCAACGCTGGTAGAATTCGGCCACGGTTTGACGCTCCAGCTCATCACATTTGTTGAGGAACGACAGGCGGAACGCATAGCCCACGTCGCCAAAGATGCGCGCGTTTTCGGCCCATGCGAGTACTGAGCGTGGCGACATTACGGTCGACAAATCACCATTCATAAAGGCAGTCCGCGTTAGGTCTGCAACGGTCACCATCTGGCTGACGATCTGGCGGCCTTTTTCAGTGTTGTAATGGGGCGATTTGGACAGAACGATCGCGGCTTCTGCATCGTGGCTGAGGTAGTTCAACGTTGCCACCAGCGACCAGCGGTCCATCTGGGCTTGGTTGATTTGTTGGGTGCCGTGATAAAGGCCAGTTGTGTCACCCAGACCGACCGTGTTTGCCGTCGCAAACAAGCGGAACGATGGGTGCGGTGTGATGATTTCGTTTTGGTCCATTAGCGTCAGTTTGCCGTCGGCTTCCAGCACACGCTGGATCACGAACATCACATCCGCGCGGCCCGCATCGTATTCGTCGAATACAATAGCAACAGGGTTGCGCAGTGCCCAAGGCAGGATGCCTTCGTGGAATTCGGTAACCTGCACACCATCCTTTAGCTTGATCGCGTCTTTACCGATCAGATCGATACGGCTGATATGGCTATCAAGGTTCACACGCACGGCGGGCCAATTCAGGCGGGCCGCGACTTGTTCAATGTGGGTGGATTTACCAGTGCCGTGGTAGCCTTGGATCATGACACGGCGATTGTAGCCAAAGCCCGCAAGGATCGCGAGGGTGGTGTCTGGGTCGAACTTGTATGTCGGATCAATCTCGGGCACGCGATCAGAGGCTTCTGCAAACCCCTTTACCTTCATGTCTGAATCAATTCCGAACACTTCCCGGACCGAGATATCTTCGGTCGGTTTTGCAATTTGCCCCATGCCACCATCCGCCATCGTGTAATCCTTACTTTGTTGGAGGCTCTTGGCCCACCACGTTTGACGCAACATAACGCATGAAACGGCGAGGGGAAGGGGTGTGCTGGCACTATCGCGCCTGTCTTGACTAAGACCAGCCCGCAGCCGGCTGGGTCGGGCGACAATGGTCCGCCGAAGGCTCCAATAAAAAGGGGGAGGGGCGTCTGCCACGACCACCCCTCCCCGGAGAAGGATCACGCAATATAGCGGTATAGCGATGCTTGCGCGATCCTTTCGCTCACTCGGCGGCTTGCGGGGCGGACGCCCCCCGAAACCATCCAAGCTTGCGAAACACAATCCAGTCGAGCGCGAGGGCCACGATCAGGCTGGCACCGACAAGCGGCAACAGGATCATCAATGTCAGGATCAACGTGGCCACCGGCCACGATATCGGCAGAACCAGAACCACTGCTAGCATTGCGGTAAAAAGATGCATTTGCTTCCAAAACCCGCGCTTTGTGGCTTGGTTTTTTGGCAGGCTGGGCAAGGCCGCACGATCTCGGAGCCGCTGTGTTCCGCGCGGCAACCACAAAACAGCCCCAGTTACCAACATGATGACCGCCCAATGTGCGGCCAGTTCCACAAATTTGATGCCTATGTCACCAAGCAGTAGCTCTCCGTGGAACTTCTTCACTTGGTGCATCAGCATCGTGTCGCGTGTTTGCACTGCGATGATCTCTGCGGTGTAGGGATTGATCCACGCGTAACTTCTGTCGCCCTGGGGGGTGTTGAACTCGATGTGGGTGATTTGTCCGGGCGAGGCGGACGGGACAACAGCGCGCATCCGGGAAATCCCGACAAAGGTGTCTAGTTGTGCGATCTGAACGGCGATAGGCAGGGCAGATTCCTGCGCCTCGACATACAACCGCTCTGCATAGAGCCAGTTTTCGATCTGCGGCTTATAAAGGTACAGGCCCCCCGTGATCGAGAGCATTGCCATGAATGGCAACACATAGAGAGAGGCGAGGAAATGCCATTTCCAGACTAGGCGGTAGAACGCCCCGCCACGAGCAACGGTCGGGCGGATTGCGGCCGCCTCGGTGATATCGGACATCTAGTACGGTCTTTCGCTGTAATTTCAGTCTGAACAAAAAGGATCAGACTGGCAGCGGGGGACCTTGGGAGGGGGGCGGTAGAACGGCAGCCAGCGGGGCAGACACGAGGTCGGCGCGCGCCGCATCGCGAAGGCCTGCACGCGCGAGCGTTTGCCAAACGGGTGTTTCGGGTACGGCGATTGCGACAACCGCGTCCTTAAACACACATTTGTGCGCCTCGGTATCCGCGACTTCGACGGGCTGGCCCTCAGCGTCAATAACGATGGTCTGCATCTCAAAGCCGGAGCAGATCACAATGGTTTGGAATTGGCTCGGCATCAGCTCCATGGCGATAGCAGATGCACGCGGGGCAAGAATACCCAACGTGATCGTCAAAACCATCAAAATACGGAGCGCGTGCTTCATAGCAGTCTTGGTGAGGCAGACGCTCCTGTGGAGCAACCGCCAAGATGTCGCAGCCTATTTAAAGCTGCGACTGTCCTTGATTTGGTCCCAAGCCCAAACAACCTCACCGAGCTGTTCCTCTTGGCTGCGGTCGCCGCCGTTCATGTCGGGGTGCAGAACCTTGATCAGCTTCTTATAAGCCTTTCTGATCTCGGCCTTTTCCCAATGATCCTTGGCTTCAAGGATATCGAGCGCTTTTCGCTCAGTGGGCGGCAATCTGCGACCACCGCCACCGCCTTTGCCGGGGTTGCGGGTGGCATTGGCACCCAGCACCTGATGCGCATCATCCACACCCAAACGGGCCCATGCACGTTCTTCAGCCGATTGCTTGAATGGCTTGGTGGGGCGCTCGCCTACTTTGTCACGGTCAAGTTGTGCGTTGATTTCTTCTTCGGTTGTCCCGTCGAAGAAGTTCCACTTGAGGTTATATTCCCGCACGTGCTCACGGCAGAACCAATAGAAATCGTCCAGGATGTCCGGGCTTTTGGGGGCGCGGTATTGGCCCGCTTCCTCACAGCCTTTGTGTTCACAGACACGTTTAGACGTCTCAAACGCCCCGGACATGCCGCGCCGTGTGCGGTTGGTCTTTTTCTTTGCGGTCGAAACACGCATGTCGAAGTTGAATGGATCGCTGCTGCTCACGGGTGTGTCCCCTTCGTTGCAAGGCCCTAGACTTTAGACTATCTGGCGGGGGAGTGAAGAGGCAGCGAGGGGATTTTTCGTGACTAAGGCCGATAAAATTGAAGCCGCCCTGCGCGCGGCGTTTACACCGCAGGTTTTGGACGTCGTGAATGAGAGCCATATGCATGCTGGGCACGCCGGTGACGATGGCACCGGAGAGACGCACTACGCCGTGCGCATCCAATCCGCAGCCTTTGAAGGTTTGTCACGGATTGCCCGCCACCGGGCCGTGCATGCCGCCATCGGCAAAGACCTGATGGTGCAAATTCACGCTTTGTCGCTGGATATCAGCGCGTAGAATCGCCCGTTTCGTCGATTTGCCTGAATTCAGGCACGTCTTGGGGCGCATGGTCACGCTTGGGGCGTGCCAACAGCGGATGAGTGACGGAGGCTGCGGCCTGCTTGGGGCGGCGAAAGATCAGCATCGTGTGCTGAACCGTGCTGCGAAACAGAAATCCGCGCCGTTCCTCCGCCGGGAGGGTGTCGGTGCGGATATACTCCCACCCCTCGGAGCCTAGCTCGTTCATCAAGGTGCCAAGGGCATTGGCAAACTTCGCCTCATTGCCGTGAATACCCTTGCCAGATTTACCCCGACGCGGGGCGGGGACGATTTTGTATTCGAAAGTTTGCATTTTGGCAGGTGTCCTTTGGGAAGGGGCGCTAAGCGGGGGCTGCTGTTCGCTGATGCGCAAGCGCCGCTGCAATCACGCGGTCCACGTTTTGGCTAAAGGGGCGACTGGCGGCTGCGATTTCTGACAGAGGAATCCATTCGGCGTCCGCAGCATCATCCGCAGCGACGGGGCTGCCCGACACATAGTGACAAAGTACAGCCGCCAGCAGGTAATGATGGGTAATGCGGTCTTGCCGGTCACGGCCAACGACATCTAAGCAAGTCAGATAGCCTGCGGCCGTCGCAGTGACCCCTGTTTCCTCATCCAACTCGCGTACCGCAGCCTCAAGCGCGGTTTCACCCCATTCGACGTGCCCGCCGGGAAAGCCCCAAAGCCCGGCGTTCGGTTCTTTGCCGCGCTGCACCATCAGGGCCGCGTCGTCGCGTAAAACAACTGCAATCGCGCCGACCTTTGGTCGATCCGTGCTCATAGCAGCCCCTTGGCGGATTGCTTTTCACCGCGGGCGTAGAGCCAAAACAACAGTGTCAGCGTCAAACTGCCCGTCATCAGTGCGCAACCAACCCAGCCAGTAACAGAGACCATCGAAGGGTCAGACAGGACCAATAGGTAAAGGGTCATCACAGAATTCAGCACGAACGAAAGCCCAAACAGCCAAACCGCCGCGCGGTTCAGAAGAACCAACGCCGCCCCCCCAAACAGAGCAAGAACAACCTGCGTGCCCCACACTGCGTCAAACCAAGCAGGTATTGTTGAAAACCATTCCTGTTGCTCGGGTGTGAATGCCTCATAATAAGCCGCTAGATGATATTGAACGGCCACGTAGTTGAAGAGGACGGTAACTCCATAAAATACAGTTACCAGTCCCATGAACCAGTAGTGAAAACGTTCCATC